>JAZQWT010000143.1:0-31893 GCA_045632485.1 Acutalibacteraceae bacterium | reverse complement strand
TTTTTGCGTGTGCTGTTTATCATCTTATAGTCTATAAGACTCAAGGGATAATCCTGAAGAACTTTCACATTGTAATCAAGGTCACAGACATCGCCTGTAAATGCACCGTAAATAAAATTATAATAAGGATTGCCCTCAATTCTTTCATAATCAAAATGATGCTTGAGTCCCATTAAAATGTAACTTCTTATTGCAGGGTCATCTTCCACCATAAGATACGGGAAAGTATTGCACATTGAAAGATAATCGTCGATGTGGCAGGTGTGTCCGTCTTCTCTCTTATGATATGCCGCATTAAGAAGGAAGTGATGATTTTCGATTAAATCACGATATTTCTTAAGGTATTTTTCGTCACCTGACATATGATGAGAAATTTTAAGGAAGCCTAACATCTGCAAAGAATTTACTCCTTTTTCCCACATCCACATACTGTCGTGATTAAGGGCATTTTCGTTCCAGCAAGCCCATGTGGTAGGAAGATTATCGCAATCATAAAGATATCCGTTATGGTCTAAAATATGGTCTGTGATGTTGCAGACTGCTTCTCTTATTTCTTCTTTTTCCTTATCATCAGCAACAAGGTTGTAATAAAGAAGGAAGCCCATATAATGACCTGTCATTTCGTCTGAAGAAGTATCACCGAGCCATTCGTAAGTGCCGTCTGATGAACGGTGCCATTCTTCGCCGATTATGTTTTCATCAATACCTTTACCCCACGTGGGTTCATCGGGGAATCTTACTGCCCTTGCAGTAAAGCCTTTTATTTCAGGTGCACGTGTTAAGAAAAGACAAGCATCTTTCGTTCTTTTTGCCGCTTTGAGAACTTCTTCATCTTTGGTTACGGCATAGCACAGGCAGAGTGCAGCAAGATATGTATGAGTCCAGAGACCGTCATTATCTGTGATATGCGAGCATGTAGAAGTAGACATATCACCGTCTTTAATATTATCTGCACTTGTAACAAATCCGGGCTTGCGGGGGAAATATTTTTCAGTAAACCTGAAGTGCTCCCATGCTTTTTCTTCAAGAGTCATTTCTTTCTGCTCAATTTTTATAACGCCGCCCTGTGAACCTGTGTAGAGAGCTCCGTTGTATTCACAAACTGCAGTAACTTCAGATGAAAAAGCATATCTTGTTGCGGGAAGATATTTAGCACTGCCCTTTGAAAGAAGAACCGCACCTGCCTCTGTGCCGAGAAGCACATCTCCGTTGTCAAGAAAAGTGATATCATTAATTCTTTCTCCGGGAAGAACACCAATCTGGTTTCTGTTATACCAGCCGTCTTTATAGTCATAAATATATAGACCTTCCTCTGCGCCTACCCAGAGATAACCGATTTTATCAAAAGCAATAGTTTTTATATTCAGTTCAGGCATAGGAGAAAACTCAGAAGTAATCATTCTCATAGTTTTTCTTTTACCCTCAAGGCGTGTAAGAGTTTCGTTGTTACCGAGACAAACTCTGCCGTTTTTTTCATCAAGGAAGAAGCAGGGAGTTTCCGTATTGTTTTCCGCAATAAATTCGCCTTCGTATTCTCCGATAAGACGTTTTGTTGTCAAAACATAAAATCTTGTTTCTCCACCGATAGCAGTAATATCCTCGGGGAATTCGTGTCTTACTGCGATTTCATTTTCGTTCACACTGTAAAGACGTTTTCCGCTTGCAGCAAAAGTTCTTCCGTTTTTATCAGTAAAAACATCTGTGATATTTTCATTTTCAAGCACGGTACTCCACACACCGTTTTCAAGTTTGTGCAAGCCTTTTGAAGATGCTGCATAAAGCAAGTCATCCCCTGCAACTGACAGTTTTTTTATGTCACTGTCAATAGGATATCTTGTCATAACTTTCTGAAGATAAGGGACCGTTTTGTAAATCGGTTTTTTCATAGCAAAAATTCCTTTCGGTTTAATTTTTTACAGATTATTGAAATTACAATAAATTATTATCAAGAAACTTTTCAGTTACATCTGCCAACTCTTCGCTTCTGTTTTCAATGCAGAAATGTCCTGTTTCAACATCGTAAACTTCATCAGGCTGAAGAAGAGTTGCTGTCTGTTTTTTCATCTGACCTGTGAGAATAAGGTCCTGTGTCGCGTTCACAAGGAGAATAGGGCATTCAAGCTGTGCCACTTTTTCAAAATCAGTTACGGTTGCTGTAAATGATGTTCTGAAAAGATTTCCGCCTGTGCCGGGAAGAGCCATAGGAACAGTGATACCTGTCAAATCATAAGACTTTGTAAATTCCCAGTCCATACTAGCCATCAGAAGTGCTATTCTTACAAGGGGAGTAAGTTTTGTGATAACAGGTGTGATGGCATTCATCATAGTACTCATAAAATTACCTGTCATAAAACCTTTCATTGCCTCTGGCATTGCATTGATAGGTGCAGGACAGTAGAGCAGAAGTGCTTTTATTTCAGGGTTCTCTACAGCAATGTTCATTGATACACCGCCACCCATTGAGTGACCTGCTACAATCCATTCGCTCATAGGGGCAATGGTTTCTGCCAGTTCTTTCACTAATGTTTCACGAGGTACAAAAGCTGTGTTTTCATCTTCTCTTGTTGTGTAACCGAATCCGGGCATATCAATAAGCAGACATTCATATCCTCTGTCCACCATTTCGGCTGCCATATTATTCCACGCATAAGTTGAGCACACAAAGCCGTGAATCATAATGATTCTTCCCTTTGTTTCGCCCTTGGGAAAAAATCTTCTGTAATGAACATTATAATCGCCGTATGTGAAAAATTCACTGTTTTCAAAAGGTTTATCCTCTACATCCGCTGCAAAAGATGTGACAGAAAATACCATGATAAATGCTAAAATAAAACTTAAAATTTTTGCTGTTTTTTTCATAAAAACACCCTTTCCTTCTTCTTGTTTTCATTGTAACATATGTTTTTGATAAAATCAATAAAGTAATGATTATTTGAAAGATATCTGCAAATAACTATCCTGACAAAGGAGGCGATATTAATGAAAAAGTTTTACAAAGACCATTTCGAAGAAATAGAGGATGATAAACTTTTCGGAGAAGATGATATGTCGGATTTTGATGATGAAGCAAATTATCCTACAGCAGAGGAATACAACAGAATACACAAACAAAAATATGATTATTTTTAAGCACTCAATGAGTGCTTTTTTTGTTGCAAAAAATTACTATATATGATAAAATAATTATTCAGATAGGAGTGATATAAATGTACATATTCAAACTTGATTCCGTACTCAAAGATTACCTCTGGGGCGGCGACAGACTTCTTAAAAAATACGGCTTTAAGTCTGACAAAGACATTGCTGCTGAAGCATGGGTGCTTTCATGCCATAAAGATGGTCCCAGTGTTGTTGTAAACGGTGATTTTGCAGGTAAAGAGCTCCGCGAAATTCTTACGGCAGAAATGATGGGAACAAACTGCGAAAAGTTTGATAAATTCCCGATTCTTACAAAACTTATTGACGCAAAGGATAACCTTTCTTTACAGGTTCATCCTTCAGACGAAACTGCTGACAAAGCCGCCGGGGAAGAAGGCAAAACAGAATCATGGTATATTGCCGACTGTGATGAAGGTGCTGAGCTTATTTACGGCTTTAAAGCTGATATCACAAAAGAAGATTTCATTGAAAGCGTAAACAACGGAACTTTTATTGATAAAGTAAACCGCGTTAAAGTAAAAAAAGGCGAATGTTACCACATTGAAGCCGGCACTCTTCACGCAATCTGCAAAGGTATTTTCCTTGTTGAAGTTCAGCAGAATTCAAACACAACTTTCAGAGTTTACGACTACGACCGTGTAGGTGCAGACGGAAAGAAAAGAGAACTTCATGTTGAAAAAGCACTTAAGGTTATTAACTACAACAAGCAGGAAACTGTTGAATTCTCAGGCGAAGAAAACACAGAAAATTATTCTAAAAAACTTCTCTCAGAATGCGAATTCTATAATTTCTGCGAAGTTAAAACACATTCATCATACGAAGGCGTGGCAGATGAAAAATCTTTCGTTTCTTTTGTATGTATTGAAGGCGAAGGCACAATAAAATGTGACTCAAACGAAGTATCACTTAAAGCAGGTGACTGCGTTTTTGTTCCTGCAAAAACAGGTGAATTTATTTTAAACGGTGAAATGACACTTCTTGAAACGAGGGTTGACTGATGGCTGTTCTTTCAGCTTCAAATCTGAATATGAGTTTCGGAGAAACTGTCCTTTTTTCAGGCGGTAACTTTGAAATCGGCGAAAACGAAGCTGTGGGATTAATTGGTGCCAACGGTGTTGGCAAGACTACCCTTTTCAGGATTATCACAGGTGAAGAAGACACCTTTGACGGCAATATAATAACAGGCAAAAATACTGTTGTAGGATATATGGAGCAGCATGCCTGCCGCGGCTCACAGCTTTCCATGTACGGTGAGCTGATGACAGTTTTCAACGACATCATCGAAATGGAAAATGAGCTTGAAAGCCTGTCAAAAGAAATCGACAAAAACGAGGGCAACCTTGACGAGCTTATTGCAAGACAGGTTTTTTTAACTGAAAAATTCCAGTCATCAGGCGGTCTTACATACAAAAGCCGTGCAAGGGCAACGCTTATCGGTCTCGGCTTCGCCGAAGATGATTTTTACATCCCTGTAAGTGCATTAAGCGGTGGACAGAAATCGAAACTTTCACTTGCAAAACTTCTTTTAAGCGGTGCAAACCTTTTACTTCTTGACGAGCCTACAAACCATCTCGACATTGAAAGTGTTGAATGGCTTGAAGATTTTTTACGTGATTTCAAGGGTGCATCTCTTGTAATTTCTCACGACAGATATTTCCTTGATAAGGTTACCTCAAAAACTCTTGAGATAGAAAACAAAAAACTGACTTTAAGAAAAGGTAATTATTCGACTTCTTTAAAGCAAAAAGAAATTGATACGCTTACTGTTCAGCGCAACTACGATAACACAATGGCAGAGGTTCACAGAATTGAGGGTATTATTGCACAGCAAAGACAGTTCAACCGTGAGAAAAACATCAGGACTGCGGAAAGTAAACAAAAAATGATTGACCGTATGCTTGAAAATCTTGAAACTCCCGATGCGAAACAGGAAGAATTTCATTTCAAATTCACAGCAGAAGAAAAAAGCGGAAATGACGTTCTGTTTATAAAAGACCTTCAGAAATCTTTTGATTCAAAAAGATTATTCAGAAACGTAAATTTCAATCTTTATAAATCTGACAGAATGTTTCTTTTAGGTCCTAACGGATGTGGTAAAACAACTCTTTTAAAAATTCTCACAGGCCGTGAGAAAACTGATTTCGGCGAGTTTATTTTCGGCACAAACGTTAAAATCGGTTATTTCGACCAGAGCCTTGCAGGACTTGATGATAAAAAAACTGCAATTGACGAAATATGGGATGAACATAAGGATTTCAACGAAACTCAGGTCAGAAGTGCTCTTGCCATGTTCCTTTTCAAGGGCGAAGATGTGTTTAAAAAAGTTGGCGAACTCAGCGGTGGCGAAAAAGCGAGAATTGCTCTTTTAAAACTTATGCTTACAGGTGCAAATCTTCTGCTTCTCGACGAGCCTACAAACCACCTTGACATCCGTTCGCGTGAGGCCCTTGAAAACGCATTGCTTTCTTATAACGGTACAATTCTTACCGTTTCTCACGACAGATATTTTATAAACAAGCTTGCTACGAGAATTGTAAGATTCTATGATGACGGCATAAAAAATTTCGACGGAAATTATGACGACTACTGTAGCGCTCTTGAACTTGAAAAGGCTGAAGTGCAGACAGTAAAAAAAGAAAAATCTTCACAGAATGATTATAAGCTTCGCAAAGAAATGAAAAGCGAACACAGACGTCTGCAGACGGCAATCAGAAAATGTGAAGAAGAAATTGAAAAAAATGAAGAAGAAACTTCACTTATTGAAGAAGAACTTTCTTTGCCCGAAGTTGCTACCGATTACGAAAAAATCAGTGAGCTTACAAACAGAATGAACGAACTTAAATTAAAGCTTGATGAACTGATGGAAGAATGGGAAATTCTTTCGGATAAATTCACCGAACTTGATGAAAAAATCATTGCAAACCAAAGCAATGTTTGATATACTCATATAAAGAAATAAATTGAGAGGTGTAAAAATGAAACCTTATATTTTGAAAAGACATCTTAACAGAGTGCCGACTTTTTACGAAGTTGACTCTCCTGAAATCCCCAAGGCTTTGTTTGAGGCAGAGTGCGTAAAACCTGATCTTACAGATTTCCCTCTTCCCCTTCCTTCAAAGAAAAAGGATTACACTTGTTTTGTAAAAACTGACGACGGTGCTGAATGGTACGGTGCTACAACAGGTCTTACAAGATATGATGCAGATGCTGAACGTATGGAAGACAAAGTTATGTTTTTCGCTGCTGACAGACATCTTAATGACAACAACGTTCAGAAACTCCTTGCTGACGGAAATTCAGTATGGGTTAAAACTGAAACAGGCGTTGTACATATTGAATTTGTTGAATATTCAACTGACGAAAAAGCAAATGTTCTTCTTCAGGAAACTCTTGATATAGTTGACAGACGCGGTATGATAAGCCAGAGAAGACTTGAAAAAGCCCGTGACCTTTCTTCAAAATTCTATGATAATGAATGCGACAATGACGGAGGTTTCACAGCAGCATATGCAGTTGGTGAACTTTTCCATTATGCAACATTAGTCAGAGAAAAAGGTGCAGATGACCCCGAAACTCTCCGCATCAAGGATGTTGCAACAAGAGCCTGCGAAGCCTGTCTTCTTCTTTTCTACGTACCCGGCAGAGGAGACGGTTTCTTTGCAAGAACATATATGTGTGCAGATGAAAGACTTCCTGATGACGGTCTTTTCTTTGAAAGAAAGGGTGACACTGCAACCTTAAGAGATTCAGGCTATGCAAGACACCTCAACGCATCAGGTGCTGAATGCTATTGCGGCGCACCAATCCCCGAGAGACTTAAGCATCTCTACACAGATTTAGGCTACACAGAAGATGACCTTATATACAAAGCAGATACATCAAGTGACGAAGTTACACTTCAGTATCTTATGATGAGATATGCTCACGAAATTCTCGGTCCTGTTGACCCTGAACTTGACGAAATTATCAAGGAAACAATGAAGAACACCACATATCACTTTATTGACCACGGTTATCAGATGTGCGACTTCCACGGTGGACCTACAGCATGGGCAAAATGGAATCTTGATTATTTCAATTCCGAAATGGGTTGGTCTGACGGTGCTCTCAACTCTGCTGAAATGATGTTCTATCTTAAAGCTACAGACCTTGTTCTCGGCGGAGACGAAAAAGTTCAGGCTGCACTCAAAGAAGTTTATTCATTAGGTTATCCCGAACTTGCAACAAAGCATTACGAAAGATTCTACAAAGCAAGTATGGCAAACGATTATGACCTGAGAGAAGATATGATGTACGGCGACCATATGCTTGCAGTTGTATCTTTCTGGCAGCTTTGCGACCTTGAAAAAGAAGACGAATATCTTGAAAAATGGAAGAAAGGCTTCAGAAGCTGGAGAACAACTCTTGAAAAAGAACATTCTCCCTGCTACGACTTTGCATACACTCTCGCAACAGGCGATGACATTGATATGGAAAGAATCGCAGATTTCATCTATCGTTGTCCTCCCTCACGTCTTGCATCAGGTGTAACAATCGACAGAAAAGACTATCCTATGCAGTATCGTTTCAGCGGAAACACAAAAGAACTTTCTTCACTTCTCCCTGCTGACGAAAGATTCATAGCAAAATACGACAGAAACCCCATGGCATATTGTTCAGAAGATTCAGGCGGAATGTTCTGCGTAGAAAGCTGCTTTGTTTATACTTTCGCTTATTGGACAGGACGTTACTTTGGACTTATTAAAGGAGAAGAATAATCATGAAAAACTATACATTCGCTGTTTTAAAAGCAGATAAAGATAATCTCTCCGAAAGCTTTAAGAAAGCTGTTGCTTTCCTTGAAAAAGCTGAAAACAACAAGCTCAACGCTTTCTATGCAGGAGAGTATAAAATCATAAAGAAAAGTGAACCTGAACTTTTTGAAAAAGTAAAAGCACTTGTTGAAGCAGAAAAGCTTCAGCCCCTCGGTGCATGGTGGTGTGAAAGCACAGATGAAAAAATTTCTCTTGAAAACATTGCACGAAACACTCTCTATGCACAGAAATTTTTCAAGAAGAATTTCGGAAAAATATTCCGTACAGGTTACGGCAAAAAAATCAACAATTCTCTCGGTATTGAAATTCTTTTCCGTTCAAAAATAAACTGCTATATTGAAGAGGATGTTGACGCGAAGGCTGATTTCTACTGGCTCGACACTAAAAACATCAACCGCATTCTCGGTGTTTCAACAAAAAATCTCAACATAAAATCAATTGATGAAATCACATCAGAAGATGAAACAATCCTCTTTGATGATTATATCAATCAGTTCTATAACAACCTTGACGATGTTGACGCAATAGCAGACATTGATTATTCAGATCCTGCAGAAGAAACAGAAATTGAAAAACTTCTTCTTACTCTTGAAACTGCAGACGTTGTAAATGTCATTAAAAACGGTGCTGAAAGCAAAATTAAAGAAATCAACCGTGCATGGAAAAATCTCCTTTGCACTTGTCCGTGTGCAAAAAAAGAAAAAGCAGAAGAAATTGCAAAAGAATTTGAAGGTATTGAAATCTGTGCAAACGAAATTTTTGAGACAACAAGTGAAACCACAGAACTTGTGGCATTTAAAAAATGTTGTAAAAACTGTGATAAAGTTGTTATCAGAATTCGTCAGACTGCCAACAAGAGCGAAAAAATCGTTGTTAAATCAAAGATTCTTGATGCTTGCTTCTGGGTTGATATTGAACCTTATGAAACACGTTCATTCATCATTGACAATGAAGGCGTTGCAGTAGAATCAAATATCATCGAAAACATTGACTTATAATAAACAGATATAAAAAAGCTGCCTTACGTTGTAAGGCAGCTTTTTATTGTTGTTAATGATTAATTACCGAAAATATCGTCTGCTGAAATACTGATTTCTCTGATTGCGTCGTCAATACGTCCGCGTTCAAGGTCCTGCAGTGCATCATTAACCGCATCAAGATAATCCTCAACACCCATTAACAGCTCTTTGTATTCACCGTATTTATTGTAGTCAGAATGATATTTCATAAGAAGAAGTTTTGCTTTATCGAGGCTTACTTTAGCACCCTCAAGCTGAACTTTCGCTCTGTTTATCTGAGCTTCTTTGTTTTCTTCTGATGCTTTTGCTTCCTCAAGAAGAATCTTTGCATTTTCTACTGCTTCAACACCTTCATTGAAGTTCTCCTCTACAGCTTTCAGATCCTCATCATAAGTGAGAGCAGGACTCTTAACCTTTAACTGCGCATAAATATCTTCGTATTTTCCATGCACAATCTTCAATGTTCCTTCACCGGGAGCTAATCTGTAGAGATTAAGAACAAGTTTATCGTCTGTTGTTTTTCTTTCATCTACTTCAAAGAAGAATGCTGCTCTTGAAAGGAATTCGTCGAGAGCCACTGTGTCTTCAGCAAGAGCTTCTGTAATTTCTGTTGAATCAACAAAGATTTTTATCTGGTCATCTTCTTCAAAATTCTTAACCTTGATTGTCACGGGAATTTTTTCGTAATAATCTCTGAAAGTAACTTCCTGTGCAGGTGAAATTGTAATTTCGGGAACTACAACAAGATTAATTATTTTGACAGCTCTTGCAGAACTACTGTAATGATTCACGCCATCAACTTTTTTATATGATTTAACAGTATAATAGTAAACCTTACCTGTTTCTGCAGTTTTATCAAGATAGGTTGTTGTGTTGTTACTTGTTGTGGTTTTAATTTTAGTCCATGAGCCTGCTGCACCGGTTTCACTTCTGTAAATCAGATAACCTTTTGTTGCAAGAACTTTATCAAAAGAAAACTTAACGCCATCTTCAGTTGCTTCTGCTTTAAGGTTTGCAGGAACAGCAACGTCTTTGATTACAAGCTTATATGCCTTTGATGACTGGCTGTAATATTCTTTACCGCCGATTACTCTGTATGCTTTGATGCAGTAGTAATAAGTTTCACCGATTTTTACTTTTGTATCTGTGTATGAACCTGCTTTTTTGCTGTTGATAACGCTGCCAAGTCTTGACCATGAGCCAGACTGGCCTGTTCTGCTCTTATAAAGAATAAATCCTGATACATCATTTCTTGCATCCCATTTAAGAAGTACACCGTCACCGCTGTTACCTGCAAGACTGAAAGCAGGACGAGCAAGAGCTGTTTTTATTTTGTGCTTACCGCTCATAGGTGAAAGATATACTGTACCGTCATTTCCTTTGAGATAAGCTTTTACTGTATAATAGTAAGTTTTTGAAGGTGATGCGGTTATATCTGTATATGATGTTGCACCGGCACTTGTTGTTGTAAGTTTTGTCCATGTACCTGCTTTACCTGTATCACTTCTGTAAACAAGAAAACACATTTTTTCGTCTTCATATTCTTCCCATTCAACTGTAACAGATGTTAACGTTGCTGTAATCTGCTTGAATTCAGGTGCGGCAATTGTAACCTGCTCTGCTGCAAACACGTTGCCTGCAATACAAACAGACATTACTGTAAGCAGTACCATTACAATACTGATAACAGAAAGTATTTTTTTCTTCATAATTACAACTCCTTTTTATTCATTTTTATGTGAATTTTTAAAACTGTAAAATTAAATTATACCTGCTTTTTCGAGAACCCCTTTAATGCCTGCGATAGCAATCTGAACGCTAGGACTGTTAAGTGAATCCGGTGTTATCGAGTCTCTTAATGTTTTAACAATTACCAAAAGACCGCTGATAATTGTTTCATCACTACCATTGTCATATTCTGCATATTTTTCTGCAAGAACTTTTGCTTTTTCAAGAATAACTGAAACCTCAGCAACTTTATCAAGTGCTTCTTCTACAAGTTTTGCTTTTTCAACATCTGAAACATCATCACCCTGTGCTTCTGCCAAAAGTGAAAGCACTTCACTGAAAATATCATAAGCTTCTTTGAGAAGATCTTTTGCTTCAATGTAATCATCATCGAGCTCAAGCTTTGCTGCAGAAACATTAATTACAGTCTCTGAACCGGGTATGTTTTTATAAAAAATTCTTATTTTTGTTTCGCCATAGCCAATTCTTGTAACAGTAAGATCAGTTTCATTACCGTTCCATCTGTCGCCCATCCTGCATGCAACAATACCCTCGTCTTCTACTTCAACTTCAAGTCTGTCTCTATAACTTGTCGGACCGTCAACAATAATTTTGATTGTCTGCTTTTCAAGAAGTTCGCTGAAAATAACTTCGTTTACAGATGTATTGATTGCCACCGAACCTTTTCTGCAGGTTGCATGAACTGCAGGAGCACTTGAACTGCTGATAGTTTTACCTTCAAGTATTTTATATGATTTTACAGTATAGTAGTAAACTTTACCTGCTTCTACATTTTTATCAAGATAGCTTATTGTATTGTTACTTGTTGTAGTTTCAATTTTAGTCCATGTACCTTTCTTGCCGGTAAGACTTCTGTAAATTATATAACCTTTTGTTCCGGAAACCTTGTTGAAAGAAATTTCCATTCCCTCAGATTTTGATCTTACATCAAGATCCTGAGGAATTGCAACATCACTTATAACTTTTTTATATGCTTTTGAAGAAGGGCTGTAGTAATCTTTACCATCTATTGTCTTATACACTTTGAAGCAATAGTAGTATGTTTCACCGATTTTAACGTTTGTATCTGTGTATGAGTTTGTTTTTGTACCTTTTATAACCTTGATTTTTGTCCAGGAACCTGCCTGACCGGTAAGGCTTCTATAAATTGCAACACCGTCAATACCTGCTGTATCCCACTTAAGAAGAACACCTGTTCCGCTGTTTCCTGCAAGAGTAAATACAGGTTTTGCCCATGTTGTTTTGATTTTTTCTTTTGCACCGCTTGCTGAAGCAATAACTTTACCATCAACCTTAACGTATGCCTTCACTGTGTAGAAATATGTTTTATTAGGTAATGATGATGCGTCAGTATATTCAGGATTTTTAACATTTGCAATTCTTGTCCATGAACCTGATTTGCCTGTTGTACTGCGATAAACGTAGTATCCTGAAACAGTTTCGTTTTCATCAAACCATTCCATCTGTACTGATGAACCGTTTGCCACTCTGATTCCTGTAATTTCAGGAGCGAGAGGAGCATTTGCTGCACCTGCTGTGACTACTGCAAAAGTAGAAACCATAATTGCAAGTACAAGCATAATTCCGATAAGCGATTTTATTGTCTTTTTCAAAATAACATCTCTCCTTTTAAGAAAAAATTACATTATATTATAACATATATTTCTCTAAATGGGAAATAAATACTATAAAAGTTTATAAAAAATTATTAATTACCCAACATTTTTCTGATTTTATCGGCTCTTTTATAAGCTTCAGATGCAAAATCAAAGAAATCCATACCCATATATATGTCATGAGCGTTTCTTTCCGGCTTGTTTTTGGAAATAAGTTCAAAAGTAAGATACTCAGGACAAGTTGATTTTTTGAGACGCTGAACTGTATTTTTCCAGTCAATTTTGCCGTCAAACGGTAAAAGGTGCAAATCATCATACCAAGTTTTCACCTTTTCATCCTTCATTCCAAAATTATCATTAAGGTGAGTTGCAATAAGTCTGTCACCGTAAAGAGACAGCATATCTTTGTCATAATTGTAGCATTTTTCGTGACCAGAATCATAACAAAAACCAACATTACCAAGGTCCTTGCATTTATCCATAACAGCTTTCAGGTATTCCTCACCCTCTGTATTTTCAAATGCAATTTTAATTCCTTTTTCTTTGGCATATTCTGCAATACGGAAAAATCTTTCTGCACCCTTTTCGTTGGGAGTATGCCTTTCCATACCGATTATCACGTGGCAGACAAGCAAATCAACACCCGCTTCTTTACAGCAGTCAATGCAGTACATCAGACTTTCAATCACCTTTTCCGCATCTTTGTCGCTGTTTTCCCACATAATGTACATATCGCCGAAAGGTGCATGTGCCGACTGATAGTAAAGGCCTTCCTCCTTTGCAATCAGAGCATATTTTTTCATATCTTTGACATCTGCTGTGTCCGTGAAAAACCCGTCAAATCCCGCTTTTTTTATCAATCGTATCTGTTCTTCCACAGGTAAATCAAAACCCATACCTGTTCCAAGACATAATTTATAACTCATAATTTATCTCCAAAGACACAAAACGGCAGGTATCAAGACCTGCCGTTTCAGTTAATTTTAATCAGTGAGTGTGACCTTCGTGTAATTCAACAACTTCAACTGCAGTTGCAAGATTTTCTGAAAGTGTTTTTCGTACGTTTCCGTCTTCATCTTTGCCGGGAGTAACTTCAATAGGAGCACCTGCAAGAACACCGTCTTTAAGGAAGAAAATTGTATTAAGAGCATCACCTGTTGTTGCAACTATAATCTGATCGTAAGTAACTTTATCACCTGAGAAAATTGCTACTTTATCTTTTTTGTAGTTCAGTTCAATACAAGAAGCAGATTTTTTCATTTTTTCAAAGTCTGCCTTTGTGTCAACAACTTTAAGTGTGTCGTGGATAACGCAGTCATTAAGAGCTGCCGTTGAAGTCATGACTTTTGTTTCTCCTTCTTTGTAAGTAACTTTCTTGCCTTTTGTCCATACTGTCAATGTTGCAAGATGTGAAAATCTTGTTTCTGCATTAACCATAGGAGAAGTTGTAGTTTCTGCCACTGTTGTTTCTGCTGCTGTTGTTGTTTCTTCTTCACCTTTACCGCCGCAAGCAGCAAAAGAAAGAAGCATTATACCTGCCATAAGCATTGCTAAGAATTTTTTCATAAAAAACATTCCTTTCTGTTTTGATAAATCAATTATACCATAACTTCAAATAAAGTCAAGGTTTATACGTTAAAACGGAAAAGCACGATATCTCCGTCTTTCATAACATATTCCTTGCCTTCACTTCTTACTAGACCTTTTTCTTTACAGGCTGCCATTGAGCCGTTTGCAACAAGGTCATCGAAGTTTACAACCTCTGCACGGATAAATCCGCGTTCAAAGTCACTGTGGATTTTACCCGCAGCCTGAGGAGCTTTTGTGCCTTTTTTGATAGTCCACGCTCTTACTTCAGGCTCACCTGCTGTAAGATAAGAAATAAGACCGAGCAAATCATAGCTTCTCTGGATAAGCAAATCAAGTCCGCCTTTTTCAACACCTAAATCTGCAAGGAACATTTCCTTTTCCTCTTTGTCAAGAGAAGCGATTTCTGCTTCAAGCTCTGCACAGATAGGAAGCACCTGTGCTCCTTCTGCTTCTGCAATTTTAAGAACCTCTGAGTAATATTTATTGCTTTCAATTCCGTTTACGAAATCATCCTCACCCATATTACAAGCATAGATAACAGGCTTGAGTGTAAGAAGAGCAACAGAAGAAAGAATTTCTTTTTCTTCATCGTCACATTCAATGCTTCGTGCTAACTTGCCTTCTTCCATTTCGGCATAAGCACGTTTAAGAAAATCAACTTCCTTTGCAAGTGATTTGTCGCCCTTCATAGCCTTTGTGCTTCTGTCAATTCTTCTTTCCATCATTTCCATATCGGAGAAAAGAAGCTCAAGGTTAATTGTTTCAATATCTCTTGCAGGGTTAACTGAGCCGTCAACGTGCATAATATCGTCGTTTTCAAAGCATCTTACAACGTGAATAACTGCATCAACCTCGCGGATGTGCGAAAGGAATTTATTGCCGAGACCTTCACCCTTTGACGCACCTTTAACAAGACCTGCAATATCAACGAATTCAATCACTGCGGGAGTTGTTTTCTGGGGATTATACATTTCTGTAAGCTTGTCAATTCTTTCGTCAGGCACTGCAACAACACCTACGTTGGGCTCAATAGTACAGAAAGCGTAGTTTGCTGACTGTGCACCTGCATTTGTGATAGCGTTGAAAAGTGTACTTTTTCCCACATTGGGAAGTCCTACTATACCGAGTTTCATTAAACTGTCTCCTTTGTTTTTCTACAATGCACTAATTATACATTAAACTGCAATTTTTCGCAACGGTTTTTGAAAAAATAACATTTAAAATATTGTACAGAAACATTTTTTAGTGTATAATATATTGAATACGTATGAAAGCAGGTATAAAACCTTATGAAAAACATACTCGTTACAGGCGGTGCCGGCTTTATCGGCAGTAATTTTATTTTCTATATGTTCAGAAAACATCCCGATTACAGAATTGTCTGTGTTGATGCACTCACATATGCGGGAAATCTTCACACTCTTGAACCTGTTCTTGAAAATGAAAATTTCCGTTTTGTGAAAGCTGACATCACCGACAGAAAATCAATCTTCAACCTCTGTGAGGAAGAAAAATTTGATGCTGTTGTCAATTTTGCTGCAGAAAGCCACGTTGACCGTTCAATTGAAAACCCTGAAGTTTTCCTTACAACAAATATTCTCGGCACACAGGTTTTGCTTGATGCTGTAAATAAATATTCTATTCCCAGATACCATCAGGTATCAACTGATGAAGTTTACGGTGACTTACCCCTTGACAGAAAAGATTTATTCTTTACTGAAACCACACCTATTCACACTTCATCTCCCTACTCTGCATCAAAAGCATCTGCAGACTTACTTGTGCAGGCATATATGAGAACTTTCAAAACTCCAGCAACAATTTCACGTTGCTCAAACAACTACGGTCCTTATCAGTTCCCTGAAAAACTGATTCCCGTTATGTTTGTAAAAGCTTCAGACGGTCAGAAGCTTCCTGTTTACGGTAAAGGCGAAAACGTAAGAGACTGGCTCTACGTTGACGACCATTGCAAAGCTATTGATATGATTCTTGAAAACGGCAGAATCGGTGAGGTTTATAACATCGGCGGTCACAACGAAAGAACTAACCTCGAAGTTGTAAAAACAATCCTCCGCTATCTCGGCAAGGGGGAAGAGCTTATCACATACGTAACCGACAGACCCGGCCATGATATGAGATATGCTATTGACCCGCAGAAAATCAAAGATGAACTTGGCTGGTATCCTGAAACAGATTTTGATTCAGGTATTGCACTCACACTTAAATGGTACGAAGATAACACTGAATGGTGTGAAAATATCTTAAACGGCGAATATAAAACTTTCAACGAAAGCGCAGGTAAACAATAATGGCAATTTTCAATCCTCTTAAAGCAATAAGACCTGAACCGGAGTTTGCCGACAAAGTTGCTGCTCTGCCCTACGACGTTATGAACAGCGAAGAAGCAAGAGAAATGGTAAAAGATAATCCCTATTCTTTTCTTCACGTTGACAAGGCAGAAATTGATTTACCTGTAGGCACTTATCTCTATTCAGATGAGGTTTATAACAAAGCGAAAGAAAACCTTGACAAATTAGTCGCAGACGGCATCTGCATTGATGACCAGACTCCAAAATACTATATTTATCGTCAGATTATGAACGGCCGTGCACAAACAGGTATTGTTGGTGCCGCTTCAATTGACGATTATATTGAAGGCAGAATCAAACGTCACGAATTTACAAGGGCTGACAAAGAAGAAGACAGAATCCGTCACATTGACACTTGTGATGCAAACACCGGCCCCATATTCCTCACATACAGACATAGAGATGAAATTTCATCTTTTATAAAATCTTTCTGTGAAGAAAAATCTCCCATATATGATTTTGAAAGCGACAAAGTTCAGCAGACTGTATGGGAAATTGCAGACGAAGATAAAATTTCTGAACTTAAAGAAATGCTTTCAGCTGCAGGTGACTACTACATTGCAGACGGACATCACCGATGTGCTTCTGCAGCAAAAGTAGGAATTAAACGCAGAGAGGAAAACAAAGATTTTGACGGTACAGAAGAATTCAACTTCTTCCTTGCAGTTCTTTTTGCAGACTCTGACCTTGAAATTATGGATTATAACAGAGTCATCAAGGATTTAAACGGTCTTACAAATGACGAATTTTTAAATAAAATCCGCAAAAATTTCAAGGTTGAAAAGCAGGATTCATGCTCTCCTTTCAAGCCTGAGGAAAAACACACTTTTGGTTTATACCTTGATAAATGCTGGTACAAGCTGTCTGCAAAGGATGGTATTTTCGATGAATCAGACCCTGTTGACAGACTTGATGTTTCAATACTTCAGAACAATCTTATTTCTCCCGTCCTCGGCATCACAGACCCGAGAACAGACAAGAGAATTGATTTTGTAGGCGGTATCAGAGGTCTTAAAGAACTTGAAAAAAGAGCAGAAAGTGATATGAAAATTGCTTTTTCAATGTTCCCCACAACTCTCGATGACTTAATGAGCATCGCAGACGCAGGCAAAGTAATGCCTCCCAAATCAACATGGTTTGAACCGAAACTTTTAAGCGGACTTTTTATTCATAAACTCAAAGGATGACGACAATTGAAAAAAGAAAATATAAGAAATTTTTCCATAATTGCACATATTGACCACGGCAAATCAACTCTTGCTGACAGACTTCTTGAAATCACAGATTCTGTTTCAAAGAGAGAAATGACACAGCAGATTCTCGACGATATGGACCTTGAGAAGGAGCGCGGAATCACCATCAAGGCTCATGCCGTAAAGCTGGACTATAAAGCAGCAGACGGTGAAGAATACGTTCTCAATCTTATTGACACTCCCGGGCATGTGGACTTTAACTACGAGGTTTCACGTTCACTTGCAGCCTGTGAAGGTGCAATTCTTGTAACAGATGCTTCACAAGGCATTGAGGCACAGACTCTTGCCAACACATACCTTGCCCTTGACCATAACCTTGAACTTGTTCCTGTTATCAACAAAATTGACCTGCCCTCTGCAGACCCTGACAGAGTTGCTGCAGAAATTGAAGATATTATCGGTCTCGATTGCGAGAAAGCACCGAGAGTAAGTGCTAAAACAGGTGAAAATGTTGAACAGGTACTTGAAAGAATTGTCGCAGATGTACCTGCACCTGCAGACAATGATGACAAACCCTTACGTGCACTTATTTTCGACTCAATCTACGACAGCTACCGCGGTGTTATCGTTTATGTAAGAATTGTTGACGGCAAAATCAAAGCAGGCGATACAATGCGTATGATGGCAACGGGTGCAGAATTTACAGTTGTTGATGTTGGTTATATGCGTGCACAGCAGATGGAAAGCACAAAAGAGCTTACTTCAGGCGAAGTTGGTTACATCACAGCATCAATCAAAACTGTAAGCGACGCACACGTAGGTGACACAGTTACTCTTGCAACAAACCCTGCAAAAGAAGCTCTTCCCGGTTACAGACAGGTTCAGCCAATGGTTTTCTGCGGTGTTTATCCTGCAGACGGTGCCGACTATGAGGCATTGCGTGATGCTCTTGAAAAGCTTCAGCTCAACGACGCTGCTCTTTCATATGAGCCTGAAACATCAGGTGCTCTGGGCTTTGGTTTCCGTTGCGGTTTCCTCGGTCTTCTTCATCTTGAAATTATTCAGGAAAGACTTGAAAGAGAATACGATCTTGATCTCGTTACAACTATTCCCAGCGTTATTTATAAAATTTACTTAACAGACGGTTCAGTTATTGAAATTGACAACCCCACTCACTACCCTGACCCTGCAGTTATCGACCATTGCGAAGAGCCTATAACAAATGCTCACATTTACGCACCCAGCGATTATGTGGGAACAATTATGGATTTATGTCAGGACAGACGTGGTGTTTTCAAAGATATGACTTATATCACTTCCGACCGTGTTGATATTCACTATGAGTTGCCTCTCAACGAAATCATTTATGACTTCTTTGATTGCCTTAAATCACGTACAAAAGGGTATGCATCTTTTGACTATGAAATCAAAGGCTACGTTCAGTCAAAACTTGTCAAACTTGATGTGCTTCTCAATGGTGATCTTGTGGATGCTCTTTCGTTTATTATCCACTCTGACAAAGCTTATTCAAAAGCAAGAAAGATTGCTGAAAAGCTTAAAGATAATATTCCGAGGCAGATGTTTGAAATTCCCGTTCAGCTTTGCGTAGGCGGCAAAGTTATTGCCCGTGAAACAATCAAGGCAATGAGAAAAGACGTTCTTGCAAAATGTTACGGTGGTGACATCACACGTAAAAAGAAACTTCTTGAAAAACAGAAGGAAGGTAAAAAACGTATGCGTCACTTCGGTACAGTAGAAGTACCTCAGGACGCTTTTATGGCAGTATTGAAACTCGACGAATAAAGAAAGGATTTTACTTATGCAAACTCCTGAAATTCTCATCAGAAAAGCTGACGAACTGGAAAAGAAAATGGAAAGAATTTTCCCTTCTCTTGCTCCTCTTGCAAAACAGTGCTTTCTCAACACAATCGAAACCACAACAGAAGAACTTCCTGACGGCGGTTATTTTGTAATCACAGGCGACATTCCTGCAATGTGGCTCAGAGACAGTGCAGCACAGCTTAAGCCCTATATCAAATATGCTGCAGAAGACGAAGACCTGAAAAAAATTCTCAAAGGTGTTATTGAAAAACACGCATATTACGTTAACCTTGACCCCTATTCCAATGCATTCAACGCAAAGCCCACAAAAGACAGCTGGAAAGACAATACTGACTTTGAGCACGAGTTAATCTGGGAAAGAAAATATGAAGTTGACTCCCTTTGTGCATCAATTTACCTTGCATATGAATTCTTCAAGGTTACCGGAGACAAAGAAATTTTCACAGAAGATTTCGAGAGAATGCTTGAAACAATTACCGATCACTTCATAAAAGAGCAGAACCACACAGAAAATTCAACATATTTCTTTGATAGAGAAGGTGCAAGACCCTCTGACACAATGGCTTTCGGCGGTTACGGCAGACCTGTCAACTTTACAGGAATGACATGGTCAGGCTTCAGACCGTCAGATGACAGCTGCATTTTCAACTACCTCATACCTTCAAATATGATGGCTGTTGTTGCAATGAAATATGCTGCCGAAATGGCAGAAGTCGGTTTCAAAAATGAAGTTCTCGCAAAAAAATGCAGAAAACTGTCAGACGAAATAGACGATGGCATTAAAAATTATGCAATCTATATCCATCCCAAATACGGTAAGATTTACGCATACGAAACTGATGGTTTCGGCAACTACAATCTTATGGATGATGCCAACTCTCCCAGCCTTATGGCAGCCCCCTACCTTGGTTATTGTGATAAGGATGATGAGATTTATCAGAATACAAGAAGATTTATTCTTTCAAAAGATAATCCCTATTACTACGAAGGTAAGGTTGCAAAAGGTGTAGGCAGTCCTCACACACCCAAGAACAGCATCTGGCATATTGCTCTTACAATGCAGATTCTTACAAGCAGTGATGAAAATGAAATTAAAGAGTGCCTTGAAATGATAAGCAAAACTCACGCAGGCACAAACTTTATGCATGAATCTTTCAATGTGGATGACCCCACAATTTTCTCAAGAACATGGTTTGCATGGGCAAATACTCTGTTTGCTCAGATGCTTGAAACTCTTGACTTTTAAAATTAACAAATAAAAAGAAACATCAGATTCTACGATACACTTACCGAAGAATCTGATGTTTTTATTATTTAAAATAAAGTGAAAATTACTTATACTTTTCATAAAGGTCTGCAATAGACAAATTCATGTTTTTTAAATCACTAAGGCTTTCTTTCAGATACGACCACTCGTATTTCTTTTCCGTAAAACCGCACATTTTCAAACCAAAATACGACATATTGAAACACCAGTCTTTTTGAGGATATTTACGTATATCAACTATTTCATTATTTTTATATTTAGCAACGAAATCAGTGCCTTCAACTCCCGGTGTACAGCCCATACAATAGTATTCATCTGTTTCTTGGTCATATTCTATATAGTTAAGTGCCCGTTCGCCAAGATACTTTCTTGAAACAATTGAAAAATCTTTTGTGTCATATACAGTAACTGCCCAAGTCAAGCCGTCATCACCGTGATTTTCTAAATTAATAAACCGTTTTCCGTCAGAAGAAAAGCAAAAGCCATCATCCTGAGCAGCGTCAAATTTTGAAAATCGGAATTTTTTAATAAGAGAACGATTTTCGGTGGAATACACAGCTAATCTTCCGTCAGTTGATTTTACAACAAATATTTTTCCGTCAGGAGAAAACATAGGCGTGTATGCATAAATTATATCTTTAAATTTGTTAAGTTCTTTTCCGGCTTTGTCGTATAAATAAACCGTCTGACCTGTTGTGCCTACAGAATATTTTCCGTTTGAAATGTATGCCCAAAATTTTCTCATATTATCACCTCTGACAGAAATCATCTTACCACAAAAATCGTATACTTTCAAATGTTTTTTTCTCTTCTTTTTTACAAACCGCCTTGACTAATTTTGTCAAAACAATTATTATATTCGATGGTGATATATTATGAATACATATTTTAACGAAATCAAATCAAAGCCTATCAATACTGTTGACGGCAAAATAATTTATAAAATCCCTGCAGGTGCACTGTGTGCCAACGGTGACCTTGGCGTTGTTTTTGATAACGACGATAAAGACATTATTATCCACATTTCAAAGTGTGATTTTTGGAAATTTACTGCAGGTGCACATAATGACGGCGGAATCAAAACCGTAGGCAGCATCAGAATTAAAGATATTGATTTATCTGAATATAATATAAAACAGTATTTTGACAAAGGACTTCTTGAATGCACTTTCGGCAATGCTGAAATTGAGTTTTTTGTGGCTCCCGAAAACCTTATTTATTTCGAAATAAAATCCGATAAAAAGCCCTGCGTCACCATTGAAATTCCCGACACCTGCAATTCGGAAAATTCCGAAATTTCTCAGGACGGTGTTGACTGTTATCTTCGTAAATTCAACGGTGAAGAAGTAACCATGGAATCTGCAGTTACCGTTTGTCTGAAGGAATTCGACAGTAACCGCTACTGTATTTCAGTTGTTACAAATTTTGACGATGATAATCACACAGAAAAAGCCGTAAATATGGTTTTAAACGCTGATTATGACAATGATAAAGAAAATACACGTATTAAATGGGAAACTTTCTTTTCTGCTTCAAAAGTAACTTTAGAAGATAAAGAAATCGAAAAATTCTATAATTCAAGCCTTTATCACCTTGCAGGCTGTATGGGAAACCGCGAATTTCCGCCCGGATTATTCGGCAACTTTATAACTGATGACTTCTTCCCCTGGGCAGGAGATTATCATATGAATTACAACTACGAAGCTCCGTATTATTGTATTTTCTCTGCAAACCATCCTGAACTTTTTGACGGCTATATGACACCTGTCAACGAAATGAAAGAGAATGCAAATAAGTTTGCAAAATTATTTGGTTGCGACGGCTACGCATTCCCTGTAAGTTTTGGTCCTAAAGCTATGGATGTATATACACTGCCTGATTGCAAAGAACACGGCATACTTTTCCTTGGGCAGAAAAGCCATGCAGCCTATGCATGTCTTATTCCCATAATGCACTGGTTTTCAACTTATGACAAAGAATATGCCCTTGAAAATTACTATGATTTTGTTTTTAACACTGCAAAATTCTGGGAAGATTACCTCGTTAAGAAAAATGGTAAATACGTAATAAAAAACGATGCCGCACACGAAATCCCCTATTACCGCGGTAAAAAATTCAGATATATTACTCACAAAGGACAAATCGAAGCAGTCAACGCTATAAACTCTCTGGGTCTTGTTAAAATGCTGTTCAACGGCGTTTACAGCATGGCAAAGGAACTTGACCTTAATCCGGAGAAACTCCCTGTATGGCAGGATATTATCGATAATTTAAGCGATTTCCCCACCTTTATTAAAAAAGGAAAAAAATGTTTCCGCTACAGTAAAAGAGGAATCCGCTGGAGAGACGATAACACTGTAGGTCTTCAGCATATCTATCCTGCTTCACAGATTGGGTTTGATTCAGGCGAAAAATTGCTCCGAATCGCAAGAAATACATATTTCATCAATGACAGACGCCTTGACGACAATGGTTCAAACTCATATCTCCCTGCAGGTGCAAGAATCGGCGTAGACCCGCATTTCCTTATTGACGGCATACACCAGAACATCAAGGAATTCGGACTCTCCAACAGACTTTTCCGTCACCACGGCGGCGGAATCGAACACCTTACTACCGTCCCTGCAACAATCAACGAAATGCTTATGCAGAGTTATGAAGGTGTTATCAGACTCTTCCCCTGCTGGGATAAGAAAATGTCCGCTTCATTTGAAAATCTCCGTGCAGACGGTGCTTTCCTCGTTTCAGCAGAGCTTAAAAATGAAAAAATTTCTTCCGCAAGAATCAAAAGTCTTAAAGGAAGAAATTGTAACGTAGAATATGAAAATATAAAATCCGTTGTGAGAGAATCAGATCAAAAAGAAATACTGTTTACAAAAAATGGCAATGTAATTTCTTTTGAAACAGAAGCAGACGTAGAGTATATTTTAAAATAAACAATATACTCATACATTTATAGTAACCGCTGTGATTAATAAAAAAAACATCAATTTTAATATGCACCCCAAAAGTCACACGCTTTTGGGGTGCATATCATTTATAAGAATTCCTTTTCTTTTTAAAACACTGCATTCTACCATTAGTAGGGTGACTTTAACCTCTCCATTTGTTATAATACAAGCAAAGAGGTGAATAATTTTATGGATAATAAAAGAACAGGAATTTTTATCGCGCAACGAAGAAGAGCCCTTGACTTAACTCAAAAGCAACTTGCAGAAAAACTTAATGTTACTGATAAGGCTGTTTCAAAGTGGGAAACAGGAAAAGGTTCGCCCGATATTTCTCTTCTGACCATAATTGCCGACACTTTACATGTAACTGTTGTTGAATTGCTTAATGGCGAATATTCAGAAAAATCAAATATCCAGGAGCAAACAGAAAAAATTGTAATTGAAGCTTTGCAAAAAGCAAAAAAAGAACGAACAAAAACAATATTATCAATTCTTCTCACTTTAGTAATACTCTTTTCTCTTGTGAATCTCGTAGCATATGCCTATTGGGGCAGACATCATAAGGTGTTGTACAACGTTGATACCGTTTATGTCCATCAGGATGAGGAAAACCCTGACAAATTTGATTTATATTATAACTGTACCGTGAAAAATTGGTGGTTTGATTTTAATGAACACACATATAATCTTACAGCAGAACTCAGTGGTGAGCCGGGCAGTTGGGATTTTAAATCAAAAACCGATCCTGTAACATCAACTAACTCATCCGAAAATCCATTTATCATTCATGTAGAGTTTGATATTTCATCAGTCCGGGGCTATGTTCCGACACTTGAAGAAATTATAATGAGAGCGCAATTTTCAGCTTATGACGGCAGCGGTGAACCCGACGAACGCGCAAATTTATATATGACTGATTTTAATAATGTAAAAATAATTATGTTGTAAAAAATAACATTTAATAATCCATATTCACAATAAAAGACAAACCCGAACGTTTCACCGTAAAATGAAAAGTTCGGATTCGCCAACTGTGTGTCTATGTAACGAACATCAAGCTGACATATCAGCTATCAATTCTATAAGAAAAAGGTTTTATATCATTATAGAGTTTTCCATATTTTTTTCTTTCATCAACTTTTCTATCTAAAATCAAGTAAATTTTAGACATATATTCAATGAGTTCATCAGGCATTGTATTAACGCCTGTAATCAACACATTGTCTGCATCACAGTCACTCCATAATAAATCCCAAAATGCATCCAGATTTGCACCATACCATTCGGGAAAAACAAAAGCTAATCTGATTCGCTCGTGTAATTCTCCTAAATATTTACAATCTGTTAAGTCTAATGTTATAATTTTCTTTTCATCCATAACTATCTCCTATATAATCTCATAAAAAGTTTCATAATGATCGTATGTTATAAAAATTAACCCGTCATTTGACCACAGAACCCTGTGTTTATTTCTTCTTCCTTCATAATAATTTATATCTGCTTCATACCATATTCTTCCGGGGGCATCAGGTAAATGACCGTTACTATTATAATAAATTCCACCTGATATCATTTTCCCGGGTAAGAATTTCGCAGGAGATTTTCCATCTCTCCAACCCACAGAATATGCGTGGTCTTTTGTAGAATAATATTCCGGTAATTCGCCAAAATGTTTGAGCCAATAATCTGCTCCGTCATTGTTATTTTTTGTTGCATTACCGGCTTCAATCGATTCCAATAGTATAATATCACACCTACAGTTATTATGCAATGGTGGTGCGGGGTCAACAACTTCGTCGATATAATAAATCTGCCCGTGCCTTGAACGACACTCGATACAAGTTTTTAAATCAAGAATTGCTCTCCAATTCTTATAATTTCTGCTCTGTGTAGTAACCGGTTCAAATGTATCAAGTAAACCTTTCTTTACAAATGACAGTTCATCGTAATATGCAATAGTTTTCCTGACAAAATATTTATCATTTTTGAATTCTGTCATAAATTCCTCCACATAATCAACGATAGAGAGAACATTTGTTCTCCCTATAAATAGTATAGACTAATTATTGAATTTTGTCAAGAGCAATCTAAAATTAAGTAAAATAAAAAGACTCCTGATTAATTCAAGAGTCTTTTTATCGGGTTTGATTTCCGTTACCCAAAGATGTGTTCGCATCCCTTTTTTGAACCCTAAATTATTTTTTAATGCCTTTATATATATAATAAGGTTTTGAAAAAATGTAGTGTCCTTCATTTTGGGCTGATTTCAAATTGGTAATAAACTCGTTGTATTCATCCTTATTAAGAGCTCCTGTGTTTTCTTTGTGAAGCCAGGATATGTCAATACTTAGAGCATAACCAAATGTACCTTCTGTATATTCAGTTTCAATAACATTGTGTACGCTAACAGAACTTTCAAACAAATTACTTTTATTGAAGAAGCCATACATTCTTCTGCCAATCCAACTATCAAGGTCATCCATCCAAGGTTGTTTTGTCACAGCATAGGAGTGAACAGCCTTAGTAATAAGTTCCTTATTTTCACCGTTATACGAAATACTGTCCCAATCACAGTTTACGGATATTACAACACCACCCGGCTTTAATATCCTGTAAATCTCATTAACCAGTAAATCCTTATCTGATACACATTCAAACATATCTTTTGTAAAAATAAAGTCAAAAGTGTTATCCTCAAATTTAAGCTTTTTTGAGCAATTCATAACCTTGAGCTTAATCGGCTTTTTGTATTTAACATCCTTAAACCATTTATCAGTTATATCTACTCCTATAGCTGACTTAATTTTAGTAGGAAAAGCTTTTTGAAAAGCCAAAAGAAATGTTGCATCTTTACATCCTAAATCTGCAATTACTGCATTATCAGGTAGGTCTATTTGTTCTGAAATTGCTTTGAATAATGTTTTATATTTAAAATTGTTCATTTTAATATCCTCCAAAATAATAAAAAATACTGTTAACAGCTATATGCCATTAACAGTAATATAAAAGGTAATCTTTTCTTTATTACTCTATTAGGCACATAGCAATTGAAGCCTGTACCTAATACAAGATACAAGCTATCTTCGTCTACGTCGGATAGTAATAAAGAACATACCAATTCCTCCTAAAAGATTTTCATCATATTAACATAACACAGTCTGATTGTCAAGTTTAAATTAAAATTAATACCTGTGACACCATCGGTCAGAAACATTGTCGCCTTGCTTCCCTTGGAGCGGTCGCAATGCTCTGTGTTTCTTCAAATAAGAAAGGTTGTCTTCATCTGCCACCGGCAGCGACAACCTTTGCGGTCAGAAATAAGGTCGTCTCACTCGTTTGGGGCGCCAAAATAAAACCATCCGAACTTCGGGTGGTTTTGTTTTGTTGTTTCAATCTGATTACGGTGAAACGTTCGGGTTTGTCCTTTATATAAGAGATTGTTTAATTATTTGTTTTGCTTTGTCTGTTTAATCCTTTTTTATATTGCATTGCAATCTTATATTAATTATGTTATAATGTATTTAGTAATGAAATTGAAGGAGAATAAGTTTATAAATTTATCTATTGATTTTAGAATGAAATTAATGTAAACTTGTGAAATGAAATATTAATTTGGAGTAATTGTTATGGCAATAACAAAAAAATCAGTCAAACATAAAAAGAAAAATCCTCCTTTATCAAAGCAGGATAAGTTTATTTATGATTGTTTTGAAGTAATAGGTGCGATTATCGTTCTGGCTTCAATGGATATATATGAAATTTTTGCACACTTAATTGTTTTCAGAAAAACAGAAGTATTAGCTTATGAAGAAAGATTGTCTGTGCTTTTACTTGTTCCTGTTATTATTTTTTTATTGGCACTCGTATTAAAATCAACATGGAAAAAGGTTCCGATTATAGGAAATAAAAAAATTGATTATTTTGACAGGACGAAATTTAAATCTGTTTTTCCTGTGTTTGATGACAGATATAAAAATAATGAAGAATATTTAAAAGGCAGAAAAAATTTCTTTAAAAAATCGGTTATATACTCTTGTGCTTTTATAATTCTTTTGTCAATTGGTTGTATGGGATGCATCGGTCGTCACGAATTCAATGAAAACGGAATTGTCACATATAGTATTACGAACACTAAAACTGCAGAATATTCCTACGATGAGGTTGAAAGTTTTTGTGTCAGTGCCGATAGAAATCATGTAAGAAGAACAAGGGGCATATTTTATCACACTTATGACATAAGCCTGACTATGTATATGAAGAACGGTGAAACCTTTACGGCAAGTTATGAGAAGGCAAGGGATGTATATGCACTCGGAAAAATTAATAATCAGCTTAATGATAAAAAGAAAACAGTAGATTCATATTATCTTCAGGAATTTATGGACAGGTACGAGTTTACAGACGACGAGTTGAGAGTTATTGACAAGATTTTTGAGGAATAACTGAAGTTACTTTTTACGTCGAAACGTTCGGGTTTGTCCTTTATATATGAAAAAAAGCAGGGAAGAAATTCCCTGCTTTCTCTTTTATGTCAAGAGATTGTTTTATTATCATTATTATTTTTCCAATCTTCAAATATTTGTTTTCCTTCGTCGCTTTCATAGAAAGCTATTATTTCGGGCTTCATTTTCAAACAGGCAAAAAGAAAAAGCCACCTGTAAAAGGTGACTTTTCGTATTACGAAAACTTTCAAATCCGTATAATATTACCCATGCCATATGAACATTTGACATCATGACACCAAAATTATATAAATTCGCATTAGGAATCATTTGCACAGCATCATTGACAATGATTTCAGAACTTACAAAGCCAAAAGGTATGTATCTTGAGACTATGATTTGACTTTCATATATGTAATGATTATAATGTTAATGTAAGAGGTGGTTATATGTATTTTATTTTTGAAATGCTTATAGAAATAATAATGACACCGATTATTGAGGGATATACATTTGCTATGATGCGATTTTCGGACAAAAAAGAAAAAATTAACAAAGAAAAAATCCAACTTATTGTTGTTTTTGAATGTATCTTTTTACTTGTTTTATTTTTTATTGGTGGTGTAATGTTGTTAGAAACAAACGGAGAAAGTATGTTTGGGAAATTTTTTATGTTTATCTCTTTGGGTGTTTCTATTAGTCAAATTATTGTTGGTTGTATTCTCGAAAAAGTCAAAAAAGATAAATAAAAAAGATTTAACGGGTGTGTTATTACATCCCGTAAACATATGAAAGAAACCTCAATTAATATAATCCGCATTATCAGCAAGTGGTATATGAGCCTTGAACAAGGTTAAATACCTGTTGAAAATTAATAATATCTTTAAAGACAGAACAAATATAAGGAGGATAAGCAATGAAGCAGTACAAATTCAGATACGATTATTCCAAAACATTATGGATGAAAATGTATCTCGCAGAGCCTGATTTTGATAACAACCGTTCAAATGTATACATAAAATTTGAACAGGCGCTTGAAATCGTAAAAGCTGTGGACAAAATCACTCAGGGGATTCAGAAGATTATTTATCTTGTAGGGTGGCAGGGTCTTGGCCATGACGATTGCTGGCCTGAAATGGATGTTGTGAATGAATATCTCAAACGTGAGCAGGACGAAACAGCACGTGACAGTTTTCTGTGGCTTTATGAGGAAGCAAAGAAGTATAATACTGTTATAAGTGTACACGCAAATGTTGCTGATGCGGTAAAGGAAGACGGTATTTTCCACGAGCTTGTGGCAACGGATTCTGTATGTAAAGATATCAACGGTAAACCTGCCGTACTGCAGATGCTTAATAACCGCAATTGCTATAAAACTTCATATAAGCAGTTGTGGGAAAGCGGTATTTTTAAAAGATTGTTTGACCGTTTTCTTGAGATTATTCCTGCTGCAGAAGCAGGTACAATACATCTTGACAACTTCTGCCTTGCAGAAAGCCTTAATCCTAAAACTTATATTGAAGAACAGGATGAAGCCAGAAACGCAATGCTCGATTATATATATGAAAAAGGTATTGAGGTCACAAGTGAATTTACTTACCGTGAAGCACATTTCCGTAACGAATCAATAACAAGTCCTAACCGCGAAATGTATGCTCAGGCAGGGGAGGATATGACTGAAATTCCGTGGGAGAGTGTTCCTATCAGAACTCTCGGAAAAATCCCCGCAACATGGTGGACCAGCCAGGTAAGTATGAAGGAATGTATGGAAATTTCTCCGTCATTATACGGCGGTCACATTAACGATAAGGCGTTGATGTCAGTATTTTACGGCACAATGCATGGTGAAGATATATGGCAGAAATACGGAACTGATTCTGCCGACTGGGCTCCCGCATTCATAAAAGAATTCTGCACTTACCATGTGCCTTACACATACCTTAACCGTTATAAGAGACTGAGCTATACAGAAGACCCCGATGCTGAATACGAAAAGAAATATACAGTAAATTTCTCAGACGGAGTGGTTTCAAAAGCAGAAGATCTCTCAATTACAAAAAACGGTATTGTTCTGAAAAAAGGAAACGATGTTATTCTTCCGCTTACAGAGGATAACAAAATTTTTGTTGCTTATTCAGAAAACGGCAAAGACGGTGAATGGAATATTCCCGATGCGGATTTTACAGTTGCAAAGGTTTATAATATTACGGGAAACGGCAATGAATATATCTGTGATGTTACGCTTACAGATAAGAAGATATCGCTGTGTCTTAAAGCAGGTCAGGGTGTAGCAATTATCGGTTAATATACCGAACTGTACTGCGTAATGAAATATGCAGATTATTTTGTTAATTTATTGACATTTAAGTATTGGTGATATATAATACTTATGTTAAATTATTTTAGGAGTGTGCAAAATTATGCCATTAGTAAATGCAAAAGAAATGCTTACAAAAGCAAAGGCTGGTCACTATGCAGTTGGTCAGTTCAATATCAACAACCTCGAATGGACAAAATCAATTCTTCTTACTGCACAGGAAATGAATTCTCCTGTTATCCTCGGTGTATCTGAAGGCGCAGGTAAATATATGTGCGGCTACAAGACAGTTGTAGGTATGGTTGAAGGTATGCTTGAGGGCCTTAACATTACAGTTCCCGTTGCTCTTCACCTTGACCACGGCTCATATGAAGGTGCAAAAGCTTGCATCGAAGCCGGTTTCAGCTCAATCATGTTCGACGGTTCTCACTATCCCATCGATGAAAACATCGCAAAAACTAAAGAATTAGTTGCTATCTGCGAAGAAAAAGGTCTTTCAATCGAAGCTGAAGTTGGTTCAATCGGCGGCGAAGAAGACGGCGTTGTTGGTGCAGGCGAATGTGCAGATCCCAAAGAATGTAAAATGATCGCTGACCTTGGCGTTACAATGCTTGCAGCAGGTATCGGTAACATCCATGGTAAATATCCTGAAAACTGGGCAGGTCTTTCATTTGATACTCTTGCAGCAGTTCAGGAAGAAACAGGTGCAATGCCTCTCGTTCTTCACGGCGGTACAGGTATCCCTGCTGATATGATTAAGAAAGCTATCTCTCTCGGCGTTTCTAAAATCAACGTTAACACAGAATGCCAGCTTGCATTCCAGGAAGCAACAAGAAAATATATCGAAGAAGGTAAAGACCTTCAGGGTAAAGGTTTCGACCCGAGAAAACTTCTTGCTCCCGGTGCAGAAGCAATCAAAGCTTGTGTTAAAGAAAAAATCGAACTCTTCGGTTCAGCTAACAAAGCATAAGTTAAGATTTTATTATAAGACAAAAAAGGACATCTTCGTGATGTCCTTTTTTTTCTGTTAATTTTGATATAATATAATTTAAAACAAATTTTTTCAGTGAACGGACAAAAACAATATTGAAGAAATATTGTTTTTTTATAGTTTTATTGATAAAATGGATTAAATCAGATATGTCACAATGTTTTTAAACGCGGCACAGTAAAGGAGATAGTATTATGAATAAAACACCACACAGGCGGGCAGAAGAATTGCTTGAAAAACTTTCTCTTGAAGAAAAAGTCTGTCAGCATTTTTGTTCCGGATGAAGCTTTCTGCTATTATGACCGTCATATGGTTTTTGGTATGCATAACGGTGATTTCACAGTTTCTGTAGGAACGTCATGCACTGATGTGAAAAAGACTTTTGAATTTAAAGTACGCGAAAACAAAAAGATACTTCATAATTAAAAGCGGGGGATAAATATGTTTTTTGATATTAACAAATTTACTGCAAAAATAATCTGTGAAAATCAGGTTTCAGATGCTGTTGTTGAAACAGTTGAGAGAAAAAATGAACTTGATGTTTTTCTTTGTGCCAATGAGGACAGACCGAAAT
>JAZQWT010000142.1:0-1699 GCA_045632485.1 Acutalibacteraceae bacterium | reverse complement strand
TGGGAATACATTGACACAAATGTATTGAGATGGGACACAGATTGTTTCAACCCGCTTAGGAAGACGGGAGTCGAACCCATCACGCCTGACAAATGATAATTTTCCGCTTGACTTGTCTCATCACTTGAAATACGGCAGTATTCCTGCGTTCTTCGACCACGTCAGAGCAAAAAAATTCTCTATTTGGCAGGCCGCAGAGTTTCTGCCGTCGAATTTTTCGTACGGCAAAGTACGAATTTGCAGGAAAGCTGACGCTTTTCAATAATGAGTGCGAAGCCGCACGGAATAAGGCGACGAGCGAAACCGTAATGTGTTCGACTCCCGTCTGCCTAACAAGGAGGATTTGTTATGAAAAACAAAACTAATTTGTACACAGGGCTTTTCTTAATAATATTCGGTATATTTTCAGTTATTTTCGGAGCTTTTCTGCAGCAACAAATATTCAACAAAGAATCTGATGCACCCTTTATCTTCGGAATAGTTTTCATAGTAATGGGTATAAGAGAAATAATCAAATATAGAAAATCGCAACCCAAAGAATAGTATTATTAGGGCGTTGTGTTTTATAAAGAGGCGATTTTATGAAAAGAAAATTCAATTTTATTTCATCAGTTATTCTTATGGTAATCGGCTTTCTCGCAATCAGCTCCTATATTATACTTACCGTAAACGGAGAAATTGATTGGAGAAAATATCTTGTGGCAGCAGTTTTATCACTTTTCTTCGTTGTAACAGGAATCAGAGAAATTATAAAACACAGAAGTTCAGAATAAAACATAACAAAAAGCGGATAGCCAATCGGCTATCCGTTAGTTTTTTTTAATTTCAGCAAGCTTAAACTACGGAGTAACTGAAACTTACACATGAACAAAGCTAAATCACTCCGTCGCTTAAAATATTATTTTGTTTTAAATTCTTTTGTGATTTTTTCTGAATAGTTTTTCCAGAAACCGTATGCTTTGATTTCGAGAATATATTCTGTATCAGCTTTCAGTTTTTCAATTTTCTGAGTTACTGTTTCGGGCATATTGTAGATATAGTAGCTTGACCATACTGCAAGATGTCTTTCGATGAGTCCGTCAGATTTTCTTCTTACTGTGATTTCATAACCGTTTACGTATTCGTCGTCACATTTTGCCTGTTCAAATGTAACTGTGCATTCGTTTTCTTCTGCTGCGATTTCGATTTTTTCATCGCCTGTGAAGTAAACCTTCTGTGCGTTTGCATAACGCTTTGCATCTGTGTAAAGGAATGAATCGGGGTCATAGGGTTTGTCAATTTTCCATACTCTGGGGAAGAAGTTATCTGTAAGCACATCGTAGGGATAAATACGCACTCTGCCTTCTGCATCTGCTTCAACGATTGTCATCTGTGCTGCTTCTTCATCGTTGGGAGGAATTGTGCCGTAAATTGTATCAAACTCGTCAAGCTCAAAATATGAAAGTGTACCTGTGCCGAGAGATGTGAAATGCTGCTGATGAATTGAGCGAGGGTCATTGATAGGTGCGTGCGAGTGACCTGAAAAGTCAATAATCTGAGGATAGTTCATCATTACTGCTGTGAAATCGCTTTCGCCCCAGAGACAGCTTCCGTAAACTGTTGACTGAATGTGAGGATGCTGGAAAACGAAGATAGGTTTCTTCGGGTCATCTGCAGCAGCCTTTGCAAGTTCTTCTTCCATAAATGCAACTTTATCTTC
>JAZQWT010000141.1:0-11133 GCA_045632485.1 Acutalibacteraceae bacterium | reverse complement strand
CTATGCTTCAGGTTGATGAGAATATGCGCGGCACTCTTAAGAAGGCCGGCTTGCTCACTCGTGACCCCAGAATGAAGGAGCGCAAAAAGTACGGACTCAAAGGCGCACGTCGTGCACCCCAGTTCTCAAAACGTTAATCAGTTTACGTTTATATATCCCACACCAATTGGTGTGGGATTTTTTTATAAATTCTTATTGAATATAGTCGAATAATGTGTTACAATATATATTTAGATGATAAAAAAGATATATTTTTCTTCGGTAGGATATTATGAAAAAAATTATTTCTCTATTAAGTTTAATGTTGTTGGTTTTTTATTGGTTTTTTGATTACACAAAAAAATAAAACCCCGAGAACCATAAGGTTTTCGGGGTAATTTGTACAGAAGAAATTATCTCTTTGAGAACTGGGGAGCACGACGTGCGCCTTTGAGACCGTATTTCTTTCTTTCCTTCATTCTGGGGTCACGAGTGAGGAAGCCTGCTTTCTTAAGTGATGTTCTGAGTGATTCATCATACTGAAGAAGAGCTCTTGAAAGACCGTGACGGATAGCACCAGCCTGACCTGTTACGCCACCACCGTTTACACGGCAAACGATATCAAACTTTTCTGTTGTGCCTGTAAGAGCGAGAGGCTGACGAACGATAAGTTTGAGTGTTTCAAGACCGAAATAATCGTCGATATCTCTGTCGTTGATTGTGATTTTACCTGTTCCTGCATAAACACGAACTCTTGCTACTGATTTCTTTCTACGGCCTGTACCATAGAAGTAAGGACTTGTTTCGTACATCTTAAATTACCTCCCTTTCTTAGAATTCCCAAGCTGTGGGCTGCTGAGCAGCGTGCTTGTGTTCTGCGCCTCTGAATACGCGAAGTCTTGTGAGAGCCTGACGGCCGATTACTGTTGAGGGAATCATACCTTTAACAGCAAGTTCAACTGCGAATTCGGGTTTTGTTTTCATAAGTGTGCTGTACTGAACTTTCTTCATGTTACCGATGTAACCTGTGTGATGATAGTACATTTTCTGGTTAAGTTTGTTGCCTGTAAGAACAACTTTTTCTGCATTGATGATGATAACGTGGTCACCGCAATCAACGTGGGGTGCAAATGTGGGTTTGTGTTTGCCTCTGAGAAGTTTTGCAGCCTCAACAGCAACGCTACCGAGGGTTTTACCTTCTGCATCAATCACATACCACTTACGGCTGATGTCTGCCGCTTTAGGCATATAAGTTGACATAATCTTTTCCTCCCGATTAATACTGAATTTTATTTTTCTGAGTTTCCAGGGGATAACGGGTGCCCCCGTAGCTCACGTACCTTGATATATTATCACAAGGTTAATTTTTTGTCAATACCTTTTTTGAAGTTTTTTAATTTAACATTTACAATCTCTTGTTTTCTCGTTTTTACTCGTTTTTTCTCCGTTTTGCTCATTTATGATTTTTGAAAAAATTCACAAAAATTAACAGGAGATTTTGACAACCTCCCGTTAATGGTTAAAATCAGTCAAGAATTCCGTTATCAAAGGCTTCAAGCACCTTTATGCTTGCTGCAAAGCAGTTTCCGAGACCTTCATTATTCATATAATCATATGAGTCAAGTCTGGTGTGATAATATCTTTCAATCTTGTGATTAAGACCTGTAATACCTGCAGCTCTGTATCCCGCCTGAGTGAACGCTGCCGAATCACAAGCACCGCCCATAGGAGGAACCCAGCCTTTTTTGCAGGGCACATCAATTTCCTTTGCAGAAGATACAAACAAATCACACAATTCCTTATCTGCTTTCACCGTACCGTTCAGGTCGCGGTAGTTTGCCATAAGATATTTAGGGTCGTGGATTGTGTCGTAAGCATAAAAAACTGTGGGTACGTCATCAAACTCACCTTTATGCATTTCACACCATGCTTTTGAACCGCGCAGACCGCATTCTTCAGAGCCTGTAAGAACAACACCGATTTCTGTGTTTTCAAGCTCGATGCCCTCATCTCTGAGTGCTTTGAGAATTGAGATACCAATATAACAGCCTGAAAGGTTATCGTTTGCACCGTCAACAACTCTGCGGTAATTTACAATAAAGTAAAGAGCAATTGTAAAAGGAACAAAGATAAGACCATACAAACCGATTTTTACAACGGTGTCGTTTACATCTGCCACACCGAAGCCTATACCGTGCTGAATGATATAATAAACTGAAAGTGCAGCATAGAAAAGTGCTGCCACTATAACCATAGCCAGACTGCCTTCAAAGCATACACCGCCGAGGGCATAGTTTACGGGCCATTCCCATACAGCATCAGGGTGACCGTTGAAGATGATTCTTCTTTTTGTTTCACCCTTGCACTTTTTGATTGCAGTTACATTATGGCTTGTTTTTTCTTTAAAAAACGGATCAAGAACTTTTTTATAAATTCCGAATTCAAGAATAACTGCCGCAAAGCCTGCAACAACAAAAACCAAAGACAACACAGGAAGGAAGAAAAAAGAAAGTATTGCCGCAAGAACAAATGATGCACTGAAAATCGCCCAGCCGTAGAAAGCCTTAGGACGCACTTTGAAAGATTCAACTTTAACATCTTCGCAACCGCAGTCTTTTTCCAGCACCTCTGCCATATATTCGCAGGCATCCTTTTCCCCTTTTGAGCCGGGGTCTCTTTTGTCAAAAGACTTAATTATATGAGTGATTTCTTTTATCATATATCCGGCTGCCCACTCTGTTTTATTAATAATACTATTAAGATTCATATTTGTCACCTAAAAATAGAATGAGCAAACCCAACAGATTTGCTCACCCTGTTGATTTGAAAAAATTATCTGTTTATCCAGAATCTTGGCTCGTCGCCGTCAAAGAATTTATATGCTTCTTTGAGCATCATTGCGGGAGAGTCTGAATAAGAGTTGATTGTATCACCGCCACGGTGATTTGTAAGAGTCACATTATCAAGACCGAGAAGCGGACAAGTTTCATCAATAGGCTCTTTATCGAAAACGTCAATTGCAGCACCCATAATACTTCCTGTTTTAAGGGCATTTGCAAGAGCGTTGTAGTCAACCATATATGAACGTGCTGTGTTGATGAAATATGCTGTATCTTTCATCAGTCCGAATTCACGTGCACCCAGGAGAATTGACTTCTTTGAAAGTCTTGCGTGAAGTGAAACGATGTCACTTTCGCGGAGAAGCTCGTTAAGAGGAACAAACTTTGCAATATTCTTGTTGATGCCTGAATAGTTTTCAAACATATCGTTAATAAGAATTTTGCAGTTGAAGCTTACAAGCTTATCATAGAGAAGTCTGCCGACAGTACCGAAGCCGATAATACCAACAGTCATATCGCTCATTTCTCTGATTTTCTTTTCTGTGTTGGGATATTTTTCTCTCCACTGACCGTTCTGGATTGCCATTGCTGAACGAGAAATGTTTCTCACCTCGTTGAGCATAAGACCAACTGTGTATTCAGCAACTGCGTTTGCGTTGTGTGCAGGGTTGAGAAGAACTGCAATCCCCTTTTCAGTTGCAGCTTTGATATCAAGGTTTTCGTGACCGCCTCTGTTGCAGAGGATAAGTTTAAGATTCTTTGCTTTTTCAAGTAAAACCTTTGTTACGGGGCAAAGGTGAACCATAAGAATTTCTGCATCTTCGATTGCTTCCTCAAGGCCTTCGGGGAGAGCAAGCGTTTCGAATCCGCCTGTTTCGATTGTTTTAACAACATTTCTCATTTCGTGTCTGTCATATGAACCAAAATAGAAATGTTTAACATCAAGCATTAAATCTTCATAGCCTCTTTCAAGGCCTGCTTTCATCATTTCGGGAGTAATAAAAATGTCGCCTACTGCTACGCACTTTTTAACCATAAATAAATCTCCTTACTTAATCTGACCGTCCTGAATCATCATATTGCCCAGAAGCATATCAAATTCAGTTGTAATTTTAAAGTTAGTTCTCTCGCCTTTTACAATACCTACACTTAAATCGTGTTCAAGATACATTCTGCCCGCTTCCATATAAGCGTCAATTTCTTCCTGAGTAAGCTTTTCATAAAGGTCGTCAAACTGCTTGATTTTGAAAGTCTGGGGACCCTGGTCAAGAAAAACTGTATCACGATTGGGAACAACTGTGCTCTGTTTGCCGTCTTCAGCAATAAGAACTGTGTCGATTGTGGGAACAGAAGTTGTTACCATATCGTATTCATTTGCAATTATATAGTTATCATTGATAATTCTTGAAGAAACGAAAGGTCTTGCACAGTCGTGAATAAGCATCATATCCTTTTCTGTAAGGCTGTCGCCTGCCAGTTCAATGCTTTTCTTTACAATGTTCACCATTGAAAGGAAACGTGTTGTGCCACCATGGATAATAACAACACGTGATGTGTCAACCTTATATTCTTCAAGCATATTCCTGCAATAATCTTCCCACTGAGGGTTCATTGCAAGGATAACCTTATCGATACAATCCTCTTTGAGGAAAGTATTGAGTGTACGCACAATAATGGGTGTGTCGCCGATTTTGAGGAACTGCTTGGGAACGGAGCTTTCCATTCTTGAGCCGATACCTCCTGCAAGAATACCTGCAAAATTCATTTCAATCAGCCTTCCTTTTATATTTCAGTTTCAAACAATTCACCGTCGATATTTACTTCCCTGAAGTCACCGGGCTGCTTATCCTCAAAGAGGAATTCACCAAGGTCAAGACGTGCAAATTTATGTGCACCTACCTGTGCTGAAAGAGAGGGCTTGGGGAAATAGTTTTCGCCGTAGAAGAATGAAAGATATTCGTGATAGTGAACGGGAATCGGCACTTTAAGTCCGTCAAGCTCTGTTTCTGTAAGATCCTCAAGATAATATTTGGGGAAACGTCCGTAACGGATGTGCTGACCTGTACTGTCAAGAAGATATTCCGCATTCTTTTTCTTTGCAAACATTGTTGCAGAGAAATCGAAAATCTTATGCATAACCTTCCAGGGAATAAGACGAAGAATGGGGAGAATCATCTTTGTCATTCTGTAGCGGTAAACCTTTCTCGGAACGTTGTACCAACGGATTTTGAGAAGTGCCACCATTGCACAGATAAAGTTAATCTGGAATTTTTCAAGAAGTCTGTTTGATGTTGTCTGGTCATAAACGATAACATCAACAAATACGCCGTCTTCAAGCTTGAAGTGGTTTGAGTAAGCAGTTGAGAAATATGAACTCTTAAGACGGATTTTATCGATATAGTAATGACAGTTATCATCTGTCCAGGGTGATGAATAGTAATATTTCTTATCAAGCTCCTGAGGTGCTACGCGTTTGAATTTTTCAAAATCTTCACGGAGCATACCGATGTCAAGGTCGTCATCCCACGGAATACTTTTCTTTTCACGTACTGCACCGAGGAGTGAACCGCCTGCCAGGAACCATTTGATATCGTGCTTTTTACAGATTCTGTCAATTTCAGCAAGAATATCAATTTCAATGCTCTTCAATCTCTGAAGCTTGCCCTGATAGCAGCCAAGCTTTGTCTGTACATCAAATTCATTGTCTGACAAAGTACAAACAAGACGGTAGAGAGCATCTTCAAATGTATAAAGAACTTTCTTTGAATAGCATGTGGTTTTTATAGTTTTAAGAGAGCTCATACATCTTGATACAATTTCGTCGTTTGTATAAGGCTCGCTGTTAACTGAAAGTGCAAGTTTATCAGGGAATGCTGCCTGAATTCTTGCTTTCAGGTCAGCCATAGTTGCTTCAAACAATGTGATATTATATACGTGGCCGAGTCTTGTGCAGTAAAGTGACTTCATCAATGCACAAGCAGCGTCACGTGTATGTATAAATGAAAACTTGTTGATATAATCTTCTTTTGTAATTTCAACCTTACCGTTTGCAAAAGAGTCTTTAACGATTTTTTCAAAATCAAAGTTAGGTGTTGTTGCAGAATTTGAGCCGAGGAGGTTATCAAAGCGGAGGATATTCACCTGCTCATAACCGCCTGTAACGATTTTTCTGCATTCCTTTTCAAGTCTTACATAAAAATCTTCTGCGGGAGTGCGGTCTGTTACAACCTTTTCTATGAAGTAGTTGTATTCACGCTCTGCAAGGCTCTGGATTCCGTCAGGAATAGGACGCAAAGCAGGTAAAACTGTGCCGAGCATAATTCTGTTTGTATCAGAAACAATCGCTTTGTTGCGGCAGACAGAAAGAATTTCAAACCATCTTTCATCGCAAAGATTCGAGTCATTAAGAAGAATGTATGCTGATTTTTCACCTGAACCAGATGCACAGAACTGGCTGTATGTCATGTATGTTGCGCCGGGGTAATTTGCTTCACAGAATTCACGGTTATATGAATTTTCTTCGAAAGCCTCAACCACAACAGCGTTTTCACCCACAAGAGCAGAAAGTGCCGGTACAATATAGCCTGCAACAGGGTTGCGGTCTGCTATAATATAGAATTTATCATAAACTATTTTTTTCTCTGCATAAAATTCGAAATATTTTACAACGCATTCAGCCAAAGATTTGATTTCGTCTGAAAATATATTCTGAATCATTTTTGCACCATCCTTAAAAATTTATAAAAAATCACATTTTCGTAAATTATAATATATCACAATTCTTGTCAAAAGTCAATAAAAACAACATACCGCATATGTGAAATCAAACAAAAAAGCATCGGTAATATTTCAACGTACCGATGCTTGAAAAACTTATTCAACTAAAGCCTTTTTCACACAAGGTGAAACTTTCTGCCCTATCTTTCGGCAGATAATAATAACACCTTCTGCCAGAAAAGCCATTACAACTGCACCTGCAAGGTATAGTGTCATAGTTATTCCGTATCTGAGTTCAGGGCATAACGCATTGAACAGAAATACAAGGCAACGGTGGTTAAGATAAATGAGCAACGATGCTTTTCCGAGAAATGCACATATTTTTGAAGGCAGCAAATCAGAAAAGCCTGTGATACCGCTGAGGATAACAAAGCACAGATAAAAAATCAGAATTATTGCAATATAGTCAAAGCGGTGGTTGACTTTTTTCTGCATAATCGCAACAAGCAGAACAAAAACGCCAAGTTCAGTAATTCCTACAAGGATTTTACCCGGTGTTTTAAGTACAGTCCCCTTTGCCTGATATTTTTCAACAAGACTGCAGAGGAAAACACCCAGACATAAGCCTGCAATTGCACGCACAATGCCCCTTGAGGTAAAGCCGTTCCAGCCCAGAGCATTGAGTGTTCCTCTTTCCTGCTGGGTGAATGCATAGGCAAAAATCGCCATGATAAGCGAACCGATATTGACAAACCAGTCCTTACACTTAAGCAGAATGGGGAAAAGCACCGCCATAGAAATAAGCATAGCGGAAATATACCATGTGGGGCCGTTGTAAATACTGCCGAAATCAATTCCGCTGTTCTGCAGAAGAAGAACCTCGTTAATTGAAATCAGAAGATCTTCCCAGAAATTCCAGGCTATAAAGGTGCCGTCAAGAAATTTTGCATACTGCCTTACCGCAAAAGCAACAATAAAAGCAAAAATGAGATAAGGATAAAAAGATTTTATTTTACTCATTACAAAATCAAAGGTGCTTCTGCCTGTGTTCATAGGGTCATATTTCTTTGAAGATTTCACCATAAGGTAGCCTGAAATCATAAAGAAAAAGTCTGTTGCCGTAAAGCCGAAAGAAAACAAATCAATACCTGTAGCTGCCACAAGCTTATTGCTGTGATACAGAACAATAAAAACGGAAAATATAAACTTTACCAGATCAATTTCCGGATTATATTTTTTGATTCCCATTTATTTTACTCCCTCTTATTTTCTACCGTATATTATGAACAAATCAAGCGGTGTTCAGAAGAACACCGCTTATTTCAAATTTTATGCGTTGTAACCGATTTCGATTGCACCGAGGTTAACGTCCATCATATCCTGATGTCTTGCTGAAACAACGTGTGAAAGTGCTTCTCTGAGGTTGTCATAAGAAACAGCGTCACATTCTTTCATAAGTTTACCTGCAATAATCATATTAGCAAGCTTGGGAATATTGTTGTCGTTTGCAAGCTGTGTTGCGGGAAGATAGAAAACTTCAACGTCATCTCTTTCAACTTTTCTGCCGATAAGAGAGCTGTCAAGAATGATTTTACCGCCTTTTTTAACTGAAGCTTCGTATTTATCAAGTGAAGGAAGGTTCATTGCAACGAGGATATCGGGTTCACTGATGATGGGAGAACCGATGGGGTCGTCACTGATGATAACACTGCAGTTTGCAGTACCGCCACGCATTTCAGGGCCGTATGAGGGAAGCCAGCTTACCTGCTTGCCTTCGTCAAGACCTTTGTATGCGAGAAATTTACCTACGAACAGAACGCCCTGTCCGCCGAATCCTGCAAAGAGGATGCTTGATGATTTACTCATTTTGTTTCCTCCTCTGCATAGATATCTTTGTAAACGCCCAAGGGATAGTAGGGCATCATATTTTCTTCAAGCCATGTAAGTGCTTTTTCAGGTGTTACACCCCAGTTTGTAGGACAAGTTGAAAGAACTTCAACAAGTGAGAAGCCTTTGCCGTCAATCTGATTCTGGAATGCCTTTTTGATTGCTTTCTTTGCTTTGTTGATGTTTTTAACGTTGTTTACTGCAACTCTTTCGATGTAAGCAGCACCGTCAACATTTGAAAGAAGCTCTGCAACCTTTACGGGATAACCTGCAACGCTTACATCTCTGCCGTAAGGTGAAGTCTGTGTAACCTGACCGGGAAGAGTTGTGGGAGCCATCTGACCGCCTGTCATACCGTAAATTGCGTTGTTTACGAAAATAACTGTGATATTTTCACGTCTTGCTGCTGAATGAACTGTTTCTGCAGTACCGATAGCTGCAAGGTCACCGTCGCCCTGATATGTGAAAACAACTTTTGAGGGGTCAGCACGCTTGATACCTGTTGCAACTGCAGGAGCACGTCCGTGAGCAGCCTGAATCATATCACAACCAAAATAGTTATATGCCATAACTGAGCAACCAACAGGTGCTACACCGATTGATTTGCCTTCGATTCCAAGCTCATCCATAACCTCGGCAACAAGACGGTGGATAATACCGTGAGTACATCCGGGGCAGTAATGAAGAGGAGCATCTGTCAGTGCATGGGGTTTATCAAAAACTACCATTATTTGTCGCCTCCTTTGTTTGCTTCGATGATTGCGTCAAGTACCTGTTCAGGTGAAGGAATCATACCGCCTGCTCTGTTGCAGAGTGTAACAGGTTTCTTGCATTCTGTTGCAAGTTTAACGTCTTCAATCATCTGTCCCATTGACATTTCTACGCTGATAAATGCTTTAACTTTATCTGCAGCAGCTCTGAATGCCTTTTTGGGGAAGGGCCAGAGTGTGATAGGTCTGATAAGACCAACTTTGATGCCCTGTTTTCTTGCCTCGAGAACTGCGTTCTTTGAAACACGTGATGCAATACCGAATGCTGCAACGCAGATTTCTGCATCTTCCATCATAAATTCTTCGCAAAGAGCTTCATTTTCTTCGATTGCTTTGTATTTTTCAAAACGTTCGAAGTTGAATTTTTCAAGTTCTTCGGGAATAAGTGAAAGAGAGTTAACAATGTTGTGTTCTCTTTCCATATTTGTACCTGTAAGTGCCCAGGGTTTTTCGTATGTTTCAACTTCACCCATATCAAGGCTTACAGGTTCCATCATCTGACCCATTGTACCGTCTGCAAGAATCATTGTGGGCATACGGTATTTGTCAGCAAGATTGAATGCTTTGAATGTAAGAGAAGCCATTTCCTGAACTGATGCAGGAGCAAGAACGATAAGGTGATAGTCACCGTGACCGCTGCCTCTTGTTGCCTGGAAATAGTCTGACTGTGAGGGCTGGATACCGCCGAGACCGGGCCCGCCACGCTGTACGTTAACGATAAGTGCGGGGAGGTCACAACCTGCTATGTATGAAATACCTTCACTTTTAAGTGAAATTCCGGGGCTTGAAGAAGAAGTCATTACTCTCTTACCTGTTGCAGCAACACCGTAAACCATATTGATTGCTGCGATTTCACTTTCTGCCTGAAGGAAAACGCCACCCTCGATTTTGGGCATACGTTTTGCCATGTAAGCAGCAACTTCTGTCTGAGGAGTTATAGGATAACCGAAGTAATGGCGGCAACCTGCCATAATAGCAGCTTCAGCAATCGCTTCGTTACCTTTCATCAATACTTTTTCTGCCATTATTCTCACCTCTCAACCTTAATTACACAATCAGGACACATTGTTGCGCAGAAAGCACAACCTATACATTTCTCACTGTCTGTTACTTCAGCGGGATGATGTCCTTTAACATTAATTTTGTCTTTGGAAAGAGCAATAATCTTTTTGGGACATGCCACTACACAAAGACCGCAACCTTTGCACAAGTCTGTTGCGAAAGTTACCTTTGCCATACTATCTCTCCCTTAAATCAAATTTCTTTTTGGTTAGTCGTATTTTCTTATATGTTGCAAATTGAGGGGCATTACATTTTCTATTCTGCCTGACAATTCGTTATATAACGTAGCTTTTACAGTTGTAAGCTTAACCGGTAAACCTGTCAGCTTTGAAATTTCTTCGGCATAAGAAACTGAAGAAAGCACATCTTCCGCTGTTGTTTCTTCACCGAGATTTGAGTTGTTGACAATGGCGGTGAATTTCATTCCGCCTGCCGTTTCAACTTCTCTCATCACTTCAACCGTGCTTTCGGCATCGGGAGTGAGAGGTCTGAATTTATTGATAACAAAAAACATTTCGTAATCGTTTTCTTCGAGTATTGACGGTGCATATCTGCCGAGGGCTAAAGCACCTCTGTCATCACCGCCGATATCCATAACGGCAAAAGTTTCTTTATTATCAATAATTGAATACATATCCTGAGGAATTGCAGGTAAATCAACGTTTGAGTTTGCATAGACAGAAGAAATTAATTTAATTCCCCTCTTTTCAAGCTCGTCCTCACTGTCCTTTGCACGGTAGTAAGGATTTACTATATCAAGGTCTGCCACGCACACGTCAATGCCTGCGTCCTTTATCTTTACTGCATAGTTTACGGCAATGTTTGTTTTACCTGAGCCGTAGTGACCTGCAAAAAGAGTTATACGTTTAAAGTTCATT
>JAZQWT010000140.1:0-5299 GCA_045632485.1 Acutalibacteraceae bacterium | reverse complement strand
ACCCAGAACGGCATATAGCAATCATCTATGTAATCAGCATAATTTTTGTTCTGTCTTACAAAACCGTTTTGTGTCAGGATTTTGTCCGTTTTCTTTATTTCATCTCCCACTTCAATAGTATCAAATACTTTTTTCTGCTCTATGGTCATATCTGAAAAAAATTCATTATCTTTTGCTACATTCAGAGTCTGTGTATAACTCCATTCGTATTTTGCATAAGCAAAACCGTAAACAACGGTAAAGCACAGGCATATGGCGGAAATAAACAATGTTATCTGCTTTAAAGATAAACGGTAAGGTTTATTCCTGAAACCCATTTTATCATAAGCTCTGAAAGAAAGAAATGTATAAAGAATTACGAGAATTATATTTACAATCGTAATATCTAAATCTCTTCCGGATAAAGGTCCTTCAGTCGGATAAACACCGTTTGTTATAAATTTAAAAATAAGTTTACCTGCATTGATTACAGGAAAAAATATACCGCTCGTTATAAATGAACCAAGAGAAATCAGCGCAAATGCCCAGATTATGCCAAGAAGCTGTTTCTGCAGTTTTTGTCTTATGCATTTTATAGTATAAACAATCAGTAATACATTTACCGCCAGAACAGAAACAAGAAAAGCAACAGACGGAAGCTCATAATCTACAGGGTCGACAAAATTCATATATCCGAGAGATGCTGTGATGAGTGCTACATTCCAGATACATATGCCGAAAAAGAGCAACATCGCTTTGAATAAGCTATCCTTATAAATAGCACTGAAATCTGCTTTTACATTTTCTGATTCACCCATCTGCTCGACAGCTTTCTTAAAAGCTGTTTCTTCATCATAACCGATTTCCATATAAAAATCTGCTCTGTCATAAATATGGCTTCTGATTTCTTCGCGGATTTCCTCAGTTGTTTTTTGTGAAAGCTTCTGCGGAACAACGCTGTCTAAATAATCTTCAACAATTTTATGTTGTTGCATTAAGAACACCTCCTATAACCTTGCCAACGGCTTCGGAATAAGATGTCCATTCTTGCTTATTTTCGTTGAGAACTTTAATGCCTTTTTTAGTAAGATGATAATATTTTCTTCTGCGTTCTCCCTCTTTGCCTTCCCAATAGGATTCGACAAGACCTTGCTTTTCAAAAGCGTGAAGAATAGGATAAAGCGTTCCCTCTTTAAAAGAGAAAACAAATTCAGAGCGCAATTCAATTTCTTTGATTATTCCGTATCCGTACATATCCTTCTTTTCAAGCACAGAAAGAACGAGCAAAGCCGAACTGCCTTTTGTGAGTTCTTTTTTTATATTCATATTGCCATCTCCTTTTGATTTTTCAGTGCAATACATCGGCACTCTATGCATAGAATAACACAGTATTATATTTTTGTCAATGTTTTAAATTTACGAAAAAAATCTCCTGATAGCAAAAACTATCAGGAGATTTCTTTCAAAAACACATTTCTGCGTATTTTTCAATAATTTTCTTTGATTCTATTGATTTATCAGGGTCTTTGTCAAGTGCGTGGTTTGAATTTTCATAGATGACAAAATCGTGTTTTATTCCTTTTTCGTCAAGCATTCCGACAAAGTTTTCAACTTCACCAAAAGGCACAAGTTCATCATATATTCCGTGAAAAACTGCAGTGGGAACACAGTCTTTTGTCAGGTATTCCTGCGGAGACATTTTTTTCAGTGCTTCCTGCTGTGGTTTGTACAAAAAATCATTCTTTGTGATTTTAACGCCTGTACAACAAGAAAGAACAGCGTATTTCCACGATTCAAATTCTTTTGAAAGACCGATACAGAAATCAGGCGATGCACAGTCGACAGGCGGACAATACGCACCTACCGCCACAGGTTTCACGGGAGAGTTTTCCTTTCTTGTGTATGCATACATCAGAGAAAGATGCGCCCCTGCAGAACCGCCTGACAAAATTACTTTTTCTATAACGAAACCCTTTTCTGCACACTCGTTTTTAATTTTTCCAAGGGCAGAATTCACATCATCAAGCTCATCATAAACGGTTACGTTTTCGTCAACATAACGATAGTTCATTGAAGCACTTATATAGCCCTTGTTACAGAAATATTCTGCATCAGGATGGTGTGCAGTTTTATCCCCCGCCTGCCATCCTCCGCCGTGAATAAAAAGTATCAGACCCTGCGGTGCTTTTACTTTTTCGGGAATGAAAATATCGAGCCTATTTCTCTCGTGATTTCCGTATACAATATTTTCAAGAAGAACAAATTTATTATCCATAATTAATCCTCAACAAAAATTTCTTTTATTGCCTCAAGGTAACCGTAACCGTAAAGGTCGTCAGGCTGGAGATAACTTGTTTCTGTCCATTCGTTCCAGCTGTTTACTGTTATAAACGGCGCTTTCATAATGTTATTTTTAATTGACTTATCCGCAAACTCTTTAACTTTTTCACAGGCACGTTTAAAGTTTTCGGGAGTATTATTCACAACAACGCCCGGCATAAAATCGTTGAATCTCACATTATTATCCCAGCCAACGGAAATATTCGGATAATAAGGCACGTTAAGCTTTGAAGAATGTTCTTCAAGGGCATTTATATAATTATCGGAAATTTCGTTGAAATCTCCGTCGAAATCAACTACACCGCCCCAGTTATAGTTTGTCACTGAATCAACACCGAGGAAATCATACATTTCGGCGGAAGTAACACCTTTCTGCGAATCTTCATCGCGAAGCCAGTTGAAAACGCGGTCTCTCCAGTGCACAACCTGAAAATGAAGACCTTTGAATCCCGCTTTGACAGTTTTTCTGCGGAATTCTTCTATACCCTTTCTGCATTCATCGCTTGTGCCGAATGAACGAATAAAATTATCAATATCAAAAATCATATAAACAGGACATCCGTCAATGCAATAATAGTTGTCTTTTTTGAAATATTTTTCAATTGTTCTGTCACATATTTCAGAGAAAATCTGCGGATTTACAACACCGCTCCATATTACGGTAGAAAGGTCGCGGTCAGAGTTTCGTTTATCCCACAGATGGGTTGCATTGTGGTTTGCCCACATAAGGCAAAATTTCATCTGATTATTGTTTCTTGCCTTTAAGAAACCGTCATTAAGACAGTTTTCAAGGAAAGGTCTGTTATCATACCAATACCAGTCATAAATAAATACATTCACGCCATAAGAAACTGCACAATCAATCTGCATTTCCATAACTCTGCTGTCAGCCTCATTCACATAACCCCATGTGGGAATACGTGGCCAACGGCAACCATTATAACCTTTGTTTGTCATTGCCTTTACTGTCTGCCATTCTCCGTAACCCTCCGGCCAAAAAATGCGTGTGCGAGGCTCGTCACCTGTATAAGACGGCCATATGAAAGCCGCAATATCATATTTACCCATATTTCTTTCCTCCCTTAAAATTAATACTCGGCGACAAATCGTGTAAGGTCAGGGGGATTCTGACGAGTGTCATATCCCTGCCAACCTACAACTCTGTTTTCAGACGGAATGACCACAAGATTCTGCCCGTTCATTCCGCCTTTGTTATAGGAATCTTTTATACCGTTAGGTGCAAATTCATACTGTCTTCCGATAACGGTTTTCACCCATTCATCAGACACAATTCTCTTACCACGGTATTCACCGCCATTCAGATAAACCGCACCTAGTTTCGTCATATCTTCAACTCTTATATAAAGTTCAGTTGCACCAATCTGATGTCCTTTCGGGCAACAACTCCATGCAGCTTCTTTAAAACCCAGAGGAAGAAAAATGTTTTCCCAACAAAATTCCAACAAGGTTTTTCCCGACACCTTATGTACAATCCTTGAAAGAATATAATAATGTGCATCTTCATAATGCTTCTCCGTATCAGGAGGACAGGTCCATTTTTTCAGCATAATTTCCTTTAGATAGTCAGGATTATATTCTGATGCATCAAAAACATCCACATCAAATCCACCGGTAATTCCGGTTCTGTGACGAATAAGCAAATCAACCGTTGTTTCTTCCCAGAAAGGTTCATAGCCTTTGGGGCAATCCTCACCAAGTATTTCAGTGACTGTATTATCGGTACTAAGTAAACCTCTGTCACAAAGAATACCAATTGCCGTAACCGTATATATTTTTGAAATCGAATATATATTCTGGCTTGCGTTATTTCCTTGTATTACAAGTTTTTCAGGGTCATTATTTCCGATGATTTCACAAATCGAAAAAACTCTGCCGTCGTTATTTTTTATAAACTCCGCAAAGTCTTCCAGAAATCTACTCATAACAAAACCACCTTTTTACGTGATTACAAATAAACTATAGCACAAAAAAACGAACAGTTCAAAAAAACAATAAACACTCTTAATGCTTATGCCGGTTGTCGGTTAAACATTTTATGGTAAAATCCGGTGTTGTGGCATGAACAGAAAAAATATTTTATTTCATTAGTTGTTCAATGTTTTTTCTGGAATAATCAATTATGAGCTGATGCAGATTTTCATCTTCGTAAAACTTATTATCAAAGCTGTCAAAGTCATATCTTTGAGTTTGGGCCTCATATTCATCAACCCCTGAAATTTTAAAAGACGACAAATCATTAACATCGATTTTGTTATCAGAAATAAATTTATCAAACAAATCTTTAACAGCGAACGCTCCTGCCTCTTCAAGTGCTTTACTTATATAAGGAGCACATTCACTACTTGAATTTACAAAGAACTGGCATAAGCCGCCATTATTAACTTCAGCTTCAAAATTACACAGTGAATATACAAGTTTCTGTATTTCATCAATATGTGAATCTTTAATGTCATAAACTGCATCTTCACATACACAAAAAATCATTTCATAAAATTCCTCGTCATTTAAAGCAAGTAAATCCTCCTTGCCCATAGCTCTGAATTTTTTTGCTTTTTTCATGTTTTTTATATTGGAAAGCAATGCACCTAAAAATCCCATACCGATACTTCCTTTTATAATGTTTTTTGTTATTATAACACAAAAGAAAAAATTTTTCAAAAAAGCAACAACTTGTTTACCTGTCATTTGTTAAAGATAACGGCATCTGAAGGCTGATGCCTTCGGCATATTTTGATTTATATGCCCCTTGTGTCTACGCCTTCAGAGAACCTACAAAGGACGGACTATGCAGTTTCGAAAATAAAACTTTTAAATAAAACTATGGCTGATACCGAACAAAAGCTTATTTGCCGAATATTACGGCTACCGGGTTGCCTTTTATGGTACAATTCTGCTATAATTTGAATACAAAATTTATTTTCAGGGTGATTTTAAATGAGTAAACAGCCTAACGTTTTAT
>JAZQWT010000139.1:0-3198 GCA_045632485.1 Acutalibacteraceae bacterium | reverse complement strand
AAGTTAAGTACACATTCTGCCAGTGGCTCATCTGGTTCTTCCTCCTTGGTTGTGCTTGGTATTTCGTATAATTCATAACATAGTTTGAATTAACGTAAACTGAATAACATTAAGCCCTCTGTAGAAATACAGAGGGCTTTTGTTACACGGCTTATCCGATTTACACTTAATTTCAATATGTCGAAAGTTTTATTTATATTTGTACCATTAATTTTCTTGACAATGAGGCTTATTTGTGTTAAAATTGTTCCGTTGTGGATCAGGCTGTATGCCCCACCTCGGTGAAAAACACCGTGTAAAAATTAAATATGTGCGGATATGGCGGAATTGGCAGACGCGTTAGATTCAGGTTCTAATAGCTGCAAGGCTGTGCAGGTTCAAGTCCTGTTATCCGCACCAATTAAAGGTCTTATAACTTGCGGTTATAAGGCTTTTATTTTTTCTCATAACTTATCAGGACTTGAACCTGCCTATCGGCGAAGCCGATTATAATCGTTGCCGTTGAGATAAAATGAAAAGCACCACGATAAAGCTTTATGCATACTGTGGTGCTTTGTTTATAGGTTAAATATTGAGATTATTATAATGTTTCTATAATATCGGGATTCGCAAATATTTCGTCGAGTTTTCTCATAAAAGGTGCAGCATCACCGAAATCAAGTGCTCTGTGGTCAAAAATAATAAGCATAGGTATGTATGAACGGGGCTTGATTTCTCCGTTTACAACACCGGGTGCTTCGTGAACTGCACATATGCCTATTGCACAAAGCTGTGGCGGTATAACTTCAAGGATTGCAGGTCTGCAGGTTGAACCTCTGTATACCGAACCGAGATTGGAAATTGTAATTGTACCTTGTTCAATATCCTGCTTGACAATTCTGTCTTTTTCAGGAATTTTTTTGTATTCTTTTTTAGCTTTACCGCTTAACGTTTTAACTCTGTATTTTCCGAGCTTTGCACCTGCAAGTCTGCCGAAAACAGTGCCGATTTTAAACTTTTTAAGAGCATTTATTGTGTTATCCATAGAAACGGAAAACATAGCCTCCGTAATATTTGTGTTATTCAGTTTTCTGCGTACATCGTTTATGTAATTCTGCATATCCTGCATATCTCTTGACTCAAAGTTATGCAGGTTAATTGTCATCATACTTTCATCAGGCATAATCATCGGCATTGATATGTTTATATCCTTGTAATATTCGATTTTTCCCTTTAAGAAAAGACGGTTGAATTGTATGTGACCATTGAGTGCGGGACACGCTTTGAGACCTTCTACAATAATTCTGAGCATTAAAGTGTTGATGCTTATGCCTTCGAGTTTGCCTTCAGCTTTAAGTTCTTTGAAACGTGCCATAAATTCAGTTACATCAGGCTCATAAACAACACCTGCATGGGGGATTGTTTCCCACGATTCAGATGTCATATTTGCAACAATTTTTCTCTGTAAATCAAAATGTAATGATTTTACCGGTTCGAAATATTTTTTTCCTTTGTATTCTTTCTGATTCATTTTATCACCTTTATGAATAATAATGGGATAATTTTACACTAAAATTCCGAAGAATGCAATTAAGAATTATTATAATTTATTTTTTTATGCAGTGTTTGACAAAATATGTGAAAATGTGTTAGTATACACGGGAGGTGATTTGTATGAAAAAGAAAAATAAAGTATTTTTAATTATTATTTCGATAATAATTGCTATTGCCGTTCTTACATTAGCTGCAAATGCTGCATGTATGAAAATAATGACAGATAAAATTAAAACTTTTCCTGAAAGCGGATGCGAGAAGTTTGAATTTGATAACTATGACAACGGCTGTTATAATATAACAACAGATGGCGATTTTAAGGTTATGCAGTTTTCAGACGTTCATATCGGCGGAGGCTGGATGTCTGTAAGTGAAGACACAAAAGCACTTAATGCTGTTGCTGCTATGATTACCGCTGAAAAGCCTGACTTTGTAATTTTCACAGGTGACCAGGCCTTTCCTGTGCCTTTTTCTGCAGGAACATTCAATAATAAAACCGGCACAACAGAACTTGCAGCTCTTATGGAAAAATTAGGTGTTTACTGGACTGTTGCTCTCGGCAACCACGATTCGGAAATATACAGCTATTATAACCGTGAAAAAATCAGTAATATTTATGCTTCCGAGGAATATCCCCACTGTCTTTTCCAGCCCGGTCCTGCTGACGTTGACGGCTTCGGAAATCAGGTTTTTAACATAAAAAACACAAAGGGTGAAATAATCCGTTCGATTATAATTTTTGATTCTCATGCATATACCGACGGAGACTATCTGGGAATAAGATGGCTTTACGATAACATCCATGAAAATCAGGTAGAATGGTATGAAAAAACACTTGATCAAATCAAAAAAATGAATGGCGGAAAGCTTGCACCTACAAGTGTAATGATGCATATTCCTCTTGTTGAATACAGAGATGCATGGAATGAATATCTCGGAAACGAAAAGAAAGATACTGAAAATACAAAATTTGTACGCGGAGAAATCGGTGAAAAAGACCCGTATGTATATTGCGGTGTAGGTGAAGACAATCTTTTCGAAAAAATGTTGGAAAAGGGTAGCACCGACAGCGTATTCTTCGGACACGACCATCTGAACAATACGATTCTCAATTATAAAGGCATTGATCTTGTTTACGGTTACAGTATTGACTACCTGGCTTATTCAGGCATTGATAAGCAGGGCTCACAACGCGGTTGTGTCGTGCTTGATATTAATGAAGACGGTGCACAGACAATAACTCACGAAAACTATTATCAGGATAAATACAAACCGGTTATCGAAAAAGAAGATGTAACAATGTGATAAAAATACCTCGTAAGGCATTCAGTTACCTTACGAGGTTTGTTTTATATTGTCTGTTTGTTATTTCTGATAAATCTTCACATAGTCAATGATGAATTCGGTTTTATAAGTTTCTTTATCAAAGTTTTCAAGCTTATCTGCACCCGGAATTTCAAGAGAAACAATAACTTCTTCAGGTACCTGTGAAACGCCGTTGCCGAAAGATGTACGTGTTGTTTCAACTCCGTTGATGTAGAATATATATTCGTCTTCTGTCCATTCAAGGCCGTAAGTATTGAATTCATCATAAATATTGTTTGCTTTAAAATCGCCGAGCATTGCAGACTGAAATCCTTCTGTTGCACCGTCAACACCTGCACA
>JAZQWT010000138.1:0-2719 GCA_045632485.1 Acutalibacteraceae bacterium | reverse complement strand
TTCAGTAGCAACCCATGAAATACCTTTTTTATCTTCGGGAAGCAGAAGAACTTTATATTTATCACGGTCGCAGACCTCGGCAGTTTTGTTAAAAAAAGCTCTGTAAACATAAAACTGTTCGTAAGGTCCTACCTCTCTCTGAATTCCCAGGTTTTCAGGTAGATTACGTCTTACAGGTGAATGAATACCGCAAGCATCGATAACAAGGTCAGCGTATTCAATGCCGTTTTCAGTTTCAATACCTGCAATGCGGCTACCAAACATAACAGGACCGAGTATCCGACAGTTGTAAACAAATTTTACACCTGCTTTTTCAGCATAAGTAATAAGATGGTTGTAAATATCTTTTCTCTCCATCTGGATTTCAAGTTGATCTTCGGGAACGTGTTGTGTGACGGGTGTACGCATGGACATTCCATAGAAAGTCATATCGTGCTTGAATTTGTAAAGGCTTTTGTCAGGCAGGGGAAGTCCGAGACAGGTGAAACCTTTTCTGTCAAAAATATCTGTCCAGTCGTGGCCCATATTTTCTCTTGCGTTTTTCTCGAAAACAGTAACATCATATCCGTTCTTGGCAAGGAGCATTGCAGCTGCGATACCGCCGTGACCACCGCCCGCAACTATAATTCTTTTTTTCATATAAATCAATCCTTTAAAAATTGTAATTTAATGGTAACATAAAAGGCTGCTTATTTCAATACAAACGGTAACATTAATTTATAAAACTTCTATTGTTGAACCACATGACAAATAGTGTAGATTTCTCATGTGTGTTTTCATAAAATCATATTGTTTTGTTCCGGTACAATGGCAGGTATAAAAGGTAGTATCTGATTTATCAAGATATTCTGCATACTCTTTTAATTTGTCGTCGAGAGGCAGTTTGGAAAAATGGAATCCGCCTACCAGCACATCGGGCAAAAACCAATCTGTAATATCAAGAATACCTTTGTGAGAACACCCGCTTATAAGGATTTTTTTGTCATTTTCATTAATAAGAAGGTATTGTTCGTGCAAGAATTTATCCGGCTCAAAAATACCGTTTCTGAATTCAGTAAGGCCAAAAGAGCCCGGATTATGCTTTCTTTCTGAACCATTACAGGAATAAAGTGTCATATTGCTGTTGATTACAGTATTATCATCGGTAAAAATTAAACGCTTATTGATTTTTAATTTTTTATTAAGTCCTATATATTTTTCTTCTCCGTTATAATAATTGCCGAAAGCATATCTGCTTAAATATACAGGAGCTTTTGAGTTGATTTCAAGAAATTTTTCAAGCCCTCCGCCATGGTCATAATGTCCGTGAGAGAGAATGGCTATATCAATGGCTTCCAAGTTGATGCCGAGTGTTTTTGCATTTTCAACAAAAAGGTCTGTTTGTCCCATATCGAAAAGTATTTTATGGCTTTTTGTTTCGATATATAACGATAGTCCGTGTTCTGTTTTATAAGAATTATTAAGTGTCGTGTTTTCAAGTAATGAAGTTATTTTCATCTGTTTTACCTCTTGATTATTTGTACTAATATTTTACTCTCATATGTGTGATTTTTCAATATAGTTTTTATATTTACAATATCAATTCGAATTTATAAATGTTATATCGTGTGTTAGTATTATGATGGTAATAAAAAACCGACAAGCTTAAACTTGTCGGTTGCTGGCGGAAGCGGTGGGATTCGAACCCACGGTACCGTGAGGTACAACTGATTTCGAGTCAGTCCCGTTATGACCACTTCGATACGCTTCCGTATTAGAATTTCTGATGACAATTGTAGCAAAAAACAGTGAATATGTCAAGATAAAATACTTGCATAAGACCATTAATTGTGATACAATTACACCATATTTGTTAGTCTACAGAGGGTGTGATTTTTTTGTATTATGGGCTGATTTTAGCAGCAGTTGTGATGTTTGGATTGCAATTCTTTACTAATCAGAATTATGAAAAGAAAAACGGTAATAATGTACCTGCTTCGATGATATTTATATGCGGTTCGAGTTTTGTAGGTTTCATCATTTTATTGGCAATAAATGAATTTAATTTTGAATTCACTTGGTATACACTTTTTATGTCGATAATAACAGCCTTGAATATGATGGCATGTCTTTTCTGCAGTATGAAAGCTCTGGCACGTATAAATCTTTCATTGTATTCAATTTTTTCAATGCTTGGCGGAATGTTGCTTCCGTTTTTTGCAGGTATACTTTTCTATGGCGAAAAACTGACGCTTGCTAAAATTCTTTGCTTTGTGATTGTTTCTTTGGCGCTTGCTGTTACTTTTCAGAAAGGCAAGAGTAATAAAGGCTTTATTTACTACGCAGGTATTTTTATTTTTAACGGTATGTCAGGAGTTCTTTCAAAAATCTTTCAGGAAAGTACTTACGTTAAAACAAGTGCAGCAGGATATTCTGTTTTAAGTGCGCTTATGACTGTAGTAATAGCCGGTATCATTTTGCTGTTTAATATCAAAAAAGCAGAATTACCAAAAAAGAATTCATACTTTGATCTTGCAGGCTATGGTATTCTAAATAAGGTTGCGAATTACTTTTTGCTGATTGCCCTGGCTCATGTACCTGCATCGGTTCAATACCCGATGGTTACCGGCGGTGTAATGATAGTTTCAACTATCCTGGGATTTTTCACACCTAATAAACCGGGAAAAAGAGAAATTATTTCCCTTGTTCTGTCGTTTGTCGGAATAATGATGCTTATTCT
>JAZQWT010000137.1:0-2215 GCA_045632485.1 Acutalibacteraceae bacterium | reverse complement strand
TGCATCGGTTCAATACCCGATGGTTACCGGCGGTGTAATGATAGTTTCAACTATCCTGGGATTTTTCACACCTAATAAACCGGGAAAAAGAGAAATTATTTCCCTTGTTCTGTCGTTTGTCGGAATAATGATGCTTATTCTGGTGCCTGATTTATGGTGACAGTTTTTTAATATTTAGTACCATTACGGAGAGTAATTGTCTTGTAAAATATATTATTACAGATGCTAATGGTGTTATATCGGAAAATGATAGTCGTTATTATGTTTATAAGTTACAAAATCCTGATGCTGTGACAGCAAACAGAAACTTCCGTCAGTCAGATAGCTCATATAAAACCTATAAAGTTAAATTTGTATTTTAACCTGAAAGGGCGGATTGAATCCGTCCTTTTATTTTTAGTTGAAATTATTAAACCGATGTGTTATACTATATTGAATATTTATGTAACGTGGAGGTTTATTATGTTAAATCAGATGGACAAGCCACAGGTTGGCGAAAAAATAGCAGTTATTCACACAAATATGGGTGATATTTCAGTAAGACTTTTTGCTGATTTAGTTCCTATGACAGTTGAAAATTTTATAACTCATGCAGAAAACGGTTATTATAACGGTATTATTTTCCATAGAGTTATAAATAACTTTATGATTCAGGGTGGCGACCCCACAGGTACAGGCAGAGGCGGTGAAAGCATCTGGGGTAACAGTTTTAAAGATGAATTTGCTGTTGAACTCCACAACGTTAGAGGTGCACTCTCTATGGCTAATGCCGGTCCTAACACAAATGGTAGCCAGTTCTTTATCGTTCAGTCAAAAGAAATCGATTCAAGACTTCTTTCTCAGATGAAGAATATTCCTGATTCCTTCCCTGCAAATATAGTTGAAGCATATGCCGAAAACGGCGGTACTCCCTGGCTTGATTTCAAACATTCGGTTTTCGGACATGTATTTGAAGGTATGGATGTTGTTGATAAGATTGCCGGTGTAAAAGTAGATATGCTTGACAAACCTTATGATGACGTTGTAATTGAAGGCATTGACATTAAAGTTGTCGAATAATTTTTAACACTACCCCAAAAGGAGTAATTCTGATGACAGTTTCTCTATTATCAGTTATTGATTCTAAATTTAATACATTCTCAAAAGGTCAGAAAAAAATTGCAAAATTTGTTACTGAACGCTACGAAACTGCGGCTTTTATGACTGCAGCAAAGTTGGGCGAGACAGTCAATGTAAGTGAGTCTACTGTTGTACGTTTTGCAACTGAACTTGGTTATAAAGGTTATCCTGAATTTCAGAAAGAATTACAGGATTTAATCCGTTCAAAACTTACAGGCGTTCAGAGAATTGACGTTTTTGATGCCCGCACAAGAGGCGAAAATATTGTTGAAAACACAATGAAATATGATTCACAGCTTCTTATGAATACTATGCAGGCAGTTTCGAAAGAACATTTTGATAACAGTGTCAAAGCAATAATGAACGCAAAAAAAATCTACATTCTCGGTGTAAGAAGTGCTGCCTTTCTTGCAGGTTTTTTAAGTTATTATTTTAAACTGATTTTTGATAATGTTGTACTTATTGATGTTTCAAGCGACAGCGACATTTACGAGGACATTTTCAGAATCGGCAAAGACGATGTGTGCATAGCAATTTCTATGCCAAGATATTCTGCACTTACTATTCGTGCGGTCCGTTTTATGAAGGATAGAAATGTAAATATAATTGCAATTACAGATAATGCAAACGCACCTATTGCAAAGTTGTCGGATTATGTGCTTGAAGCTAAAAGTGGTATGGCATCAATAGTCGATTCGCTCGTTGCACCTTTGAGCCTTCTTAATGCTCTTATTGCTGCCATTACTCTTGAAAAAGGTGAATCACTTAAGCAGGATTATGAGGCACTTGAAGCAATATGGGATGAATATGAAGTCTATGATAAAATAGAGGAGAACATAAGTGATGATTGATGTTTGCGTTATAGGTGGCGGTGCGGCAGGTCTTATGGCGGCCGGTGCCGCAGCACAGAGAGGCCTTGAAACGGTTATTCTTGAACGTAATGAAAAAGTTGGCAGAAAAGTTATGATTACCGGCAAAGGTAGATGTAATGTTACAAATAACTGTACACTGCTTAATGACCTTATTATGAATGTACCTGTTAATGGTAGATTTCTCTTCAGTGCTTTTTCAAAATTTATGCCTGCTGATACAATGG
>JAZQWT010000136.1:0-4746 GCA_045632485.1 Acutalibacteraceae bacterium | reverse complement strand
AACAAAAGCACCCTACTTCCCTGCAGCTATCTGTTCAAGATTTGCATCAGGTAATGAGGTAATGTTCAACCACGTTACACCACACAATCTTATAGATATTGCAAAAAAAGAAATTACAGACAGTGCTTCAGTTTTTAAACTGAAAAGCGGAATTGATGTTGAAATTGACGAACGACTTTATACTGCAATTTTACTTGCTGAAGGTGGAAATGCAGATGCACGAACAATCAAGAACCGTGCCGGTACCATCTTTTATAACGAGCTCTATGAATTTTTCAGGCTCAGCTTGAATCATAATTTTGATTTTGATATTCCGAAGCTTAAAAGCCTGAAAATCCAAGTCGATTTATCAGATGCAAAGCCTGAAATTACAGAGCTTTTTGAACAAAAAGGTAATCTTAAGGCTCTTGTATTTTCATCTAAGCCCATAGCGAATAGCTTAGCTAAAAAATCAGGCGAATGTGAGATTTTATGTGCAAGAACAATTAAAGAAGCCAATGATATTATGCGTAAAAACGACCTTTCTGTTATTTTTGTTGATATAAATCATGGCTCAAGCAAGGATGATGAGGATTACCTTAATATCAGCGACGAAAGCTCAGCTGCAAGAGACTTCCTTCAGCAGCTTTGCCTGGAGGACTCTTCTATACCCGTATATCTTTTAGAAACAAAAAAACACACCTTTACCGATGAGGAAAGAATTTCCTTTGGTAACCAGGGTGTTCGTGGAATTATTACTATTGTTAAAAATCCCGGGCTTGAGGGTCAGATAAAAGATATCTGCACAAGCATTCACGAGCAACAAAGCGTAATTCGTCTTGCAAAGGAAAACAAGGTTGTTTCCTACGAAACTGCACAAAGACTTTCCGAAGACGAAAAAACTGCCGAGATAATCTTATTTGATTTCAAGCTCAAAACTGCAGTCGACTCACAGGACTCTCAGAAAATCCTAAACAATATTTCAAAGCCCGATGTAAGATTCAGTCAGGTTATCGGTGCTGAGGATGCAAAGCAGGAGCTTGCATATTTTGTAGAATACCTTAAGAATCCTAAAAAATACATCGGTACAGGTGTTAAGGCGCCTAAGGGTGTGCTTCTTTATGGCCCTCCCGGCACCGGTAAGACAATGCTTGCCAAGGCTATGGCAGGCGAATCCGATATAACCTTCCTCTGTGCAGAGGGCAACCAGTTCCTTAAGGGCACCGTAGGTGAAGGCTCAAAGGCTATCCACGATTTATTCCGCACAGCAAGAAAATATGCACCTGCAATCCTTTTCATTGATGAAATTGATGCAATTGCAAAAGAACGAACAGGCCTAGGCAGCAGTGAAGAAACCCTTACAGCTCTTCTTACAGAGATGGACGGCTTCAAGAACCAGACAGCAAAGCCCGTATTCGTGCTTGCTGCAACTAACTTCACAGTTGAAGAGGGCACCAAAAAGAGTCTTGACCCCGCATTAATGCGTCGCTTTGACAGAAGAATATATGTAGATTTGCCTGACCATGACGACAGAATCAAGTTTATGACAATGAAAATCAAATCTAATCCTGCATTTGATATTTCTGATGAAATGCTCGACAATCTCGCAGTGCGTTCAACAGGTATGAGCCTTGCAGCCCTTGATTCTGTTTTTGAATTATCTCTCAGAATGGTAATCCGTAACAAGAAAACAATCGTTACTGATTCCGTGCTTGACGAAGCCTTTGAAGCCTTCAATTATGGCGAGAAAAGAAAATGGAACGAAGAAACCCTTCTTCGCACTGCAAGACATGAAGCAGGACATGCTGTTATTTGTTCTGTAAATGGTGAAATCCCCTCTTACATAACTGTTGTGCCAAGAGGTGAACACGGCGGTTATATGCAACACACTGCTGATGAAGATAAGCATATTTTCACTAAAAACGAGCTTCTTTCAAGAATCCGCACCGCTCTTGGCGGACGAGCTGCCGAAATAGTTTATTATGGCGCAGAAAACGGCATTTCAACAGGTGCTGCAGGCGATTTAATAAATGCTACTACACTTGCTCGCAAAATGGTTGAGCTCTACGGTATGGATGACACTCTCGGTCTTGTCGCTTGTATTGATCAGGAGGAAATGTCACCTGAAACAAGGAATGCGGTCAACAAAATTCTCGTTGATGAAATGAATAACGCTATTGAAATAGTTAAAGCCAACAAAAAATCCATTGATAAATTATCAGATGCTTTGGTGAATAAAAACCATCTTACAACTAACGAAATCAATAAAATTCTCCAAAAGAATACTTTATAAGAAAGGGGTAGCTTGTTATGGAAAAAACTTTTTTAAATAATGTAGAATTATTAGCCCAAATTCTTATATTATTTTCATTTATTTTATTTTCGTCAGCCGTAATATTTGTTATTGTAACAACCTTTGTTAAATCAAAGCGCGTTTCATTTAACAAAAGAGTTTTTGTATTCACTATTGCAAATGCAATTTCCATTTGGTGTCTTCAATTTATAGCGGATTATGTAAATACAGATTGTCCTGCTGATACTTGGTTTGAGCTTCTTGCTTTCAGCTTTTATCATACATTGAAGGCTTTTGGCGCAGAGGATAGTTTTCTTATGGGTATTCAAGATATGATAACATTAATACCCGCTAACAATTTTTTTGAATACAGATTATTTTCTTCTATTCTTGCTATTTGTGCTCCTATTACAAGTGCAACTATCTTGTTTGAAATCCTTTCAAACTTCTTCCCAAAGATAAAGCTATATATCTTTAATATTTGCTTTTTCAAAAAGAAGTATTTCTTCAGCAAACTTAATGTACAGTCTATTGCGTTGGCAAAAAGTATTCTTGATACCGAAAAGGGCTTGTCACCAGTTATTATTTTTTCTGATGTCTATGAAGATAAAACTGAAGAAAATACCTCGGAACTTTTTGCCCAAGCGAAGAATATAGGTGCAATTTGCCTTCGCGATGACATTATGCACATACAAAAAACCGGACTGGGTGAAAGAAAATATTTTCTTATTGATGATAACGAAATTTCAAATCTTCAGACATTTGTAAAGCTAACAGAAAAGTCGAACCAAATATCGTTAAAGAATAGTGGAATCTATCTGTTTTGTCAAGATTATATATATGCTGATGTGGAAAACCAGGTAGCGGAAAACTATGAAAAAGATAATGGCAATAAAGATAAGCTTCCGTTTGCTCCTGTAAGACATTATCGCAACCTTATTGCGAATATGCTTGAGGAAACTCCTCTTTATGAGCCTATTGTTCATCAACGAAACAAAAATCCTGACGCTATTCTTGATCTTAACATTACCATTCTTGGTATTGGTGATATTGGAAGAGAAATGTTCCTTACTACATATTGGATGGGACAAATGCTCAACTGCAGATTAAATATTACTGTAATCTCAAAAGAACCTGAAGAAGAATTCTGGGGCAAAATAGATCGCATAAACCCTGAAATAAAGCAAACAATCCAAATAGGTGATAACCCAGCATACAATGAAGCTCTAAGGGTTTATACCGATGATAAAAAAGATGAAAATGGTAATCCTCTTGCAGATGAGCTGAAATTTTCAGAACCTTATGCAAAAGTTAAATACATCTCTTGTGATGTGCAATCTGATAAATTTATGGAGCTTTTTGATAGTGCTAATAGTGACACAGCACTTTTAGACACCCACTATTTCTTAATCTCTTTAGGCTCTGACCAGATGAACCTTTCAGTTGCAAACATCTTGAAAAAAACAATCGGTCAATATCACCTTGAGAATAAAACCAACGCTGATGGATGCGATAAAAAAACAATCATCAACTATGTTGTTTATAACACCGCGTTAAACAACGTACTTAACACCAATAAATTTGTTTGTTCTTATGATAACGATGAACCCGATATTTTTATGCAAGCAGTTGGTGGCGTTGAGCAATTCTTTAGTGCAGAAAATATTTTTATGAGCAAATATCGAGAAGAGTCAAGTAACGAAGATATGAAAATCGGCGAATACGTAAATTGGTCAAACCTTGCATTAAGATTACATTTTAAATATAAAGTTTTCTCTGCAAAGCTGATTGACCGCTCTATTTTTGATGGTGAAGCCGAACACGCTAAAAATACAAACAATGCTTTTGACACCTACATAAAGCTTGCACGCAGAGAGCTTAAGGAAAACTATTCATTCGAGCAAGAAATGGAATTCCAGAATAATATGCAATGGCTTGAGCACAGACGTTGGTGTGCATTCCTTCGCATAATGGGATATCGTTACACAAAAGATTATAAGAATTATATTTCTGCGACACAAAGCCACAAACAGATGGAGTTAAAATTACATCCATGTCTTATTGAGTGCGATAAAAATGGCATTCATGGCAGTCTGGACGAGAATGGTAAAGTTATAAAATCACTTATAACAAAAGAAAGTGATGGGAATATAAAAATCAATGCAACTGATGATGAAATTCTTGGTTTTGATTTACTTGACCAACTTTCATGCGATTTAGCAGATGTTGCTCGTTGTGACTTTAAAAAATATGACTATCCTAACAACCCGTATCTTGAAACCATAAAAATAAACAAAGAAGGTTGATGTTATGTATACACCAAAACCTATTGATACAAGTGCAATCAAGCTACCTGATGAGTTGGTTACGCTTACAGAAAAAATTGCAGAAAATGTTCACGAGGTCTGGGCTCAAGGAAGAATTGCAGAGGGCTGGACTTATGGTGAAAAGCGTGATGACGAAAACAAAAAAAC
>JAZQWT010000135.1:0-13105 GCA_045632485.1 Acutalibacteraceae bacterium | reverse complement strand
GTCGTGAATAAGTACAACCTTTATTCCATGACGTGCAGCAGCAATTGCACAGCAAAGCCCGGACATACCTCCGCCGATAACACACAGGTCTGTTTTATATTCAAGAGTTCTCATCATAATTCCCCTTTGCAATATATTTCTGAAACTGTTCTCATTATACAACAAATATCATCCGTATGCAAACCTGCATTCTTTAACAAATCAGATTTTCTTTTTGAAAATCATCACAGTAGAAATTTTCTACTGTACGAAGAATTATTTTCAATAAATAAGTTATTGTTTATTTTTTAAATAACTGTATTATCAGGGTGTAGCAAAAAACGAAAGGAGATATATTATGACAATTTGTTTCGGTGAAAATCTCAAAAATCTTCGCAAATCAAAAAAACTTAACGCAAGAGGCACTCGCAGATTTCCTCGGTATGTCTTTTCTGGCTATAAGCAAATGGGAACGTGGCGAAAGCTATCCCGATATAACAATTCTCCCTGCAATTGCATCATTCTTCGGCGTTACCATTCAGAAGACTTTTTGAAATCTTTTGATATATCTGAATTTTGTATGAAAAATGCATTGCAGAAGTTTTAATCTTTTGCAATGCATTTTTTTATTATTCGATTTATTTTGCTAATATTTCCTTAAGCTGAGAGACTGCAGAGTTCATCTGTATACGCAGTTGATTTTTATAGGTGCTTATATAAGTGTTTACGTAAACATTCACTGCCCAGGGAATATCTCCGGGACAGTTACTCATATCAACCGTAGGATTAAGACAGTATTCATAATAATTAATACTCGTGATATATGCTCGGTTAACAGCCGAAACAAGTTCTTCGTTTTGTTCAGTTTCAAGTGATTCGATATGGCTGTATATTTCTTTTAATTCAACAAGATAATCTTTCGAAATACCTATTTCATCTATAACTTCAATAGCACCCAGCATAACTCCGACTGACTGTTCATATTGATTTATTTCCGATTTGATTTTATCAACGTTTATCTCTTCGTTTACGCCGTAAACAACCTGTGCGGCATTGATATAATCTGCGTGGGCAATTGCAGCTTTGATCTTTGCCTTCTTCAATTTTAATTTTATGCTCTTTGATATTCCCACAACTTCTACAGATATATCTTTATCTGATGTAAAAAGTTCAGCAAGAGCATTGTATTCAAGTATATTTATCTTAGTAAAAACGCTTTCTCTCCAGCCTGATTTCGTAGAATCAAAATCTCGTTCAAACATACCAACAGATACAGAAACAGAGTCTTTACCGTTACTGAAAATCAGCTCCACAGGATGAATCGGAGTCTGAAAACCGGGCAAATGGTTGCAATCATAAATATAATCAAGTCCCAGAACTATTTTAAAATCATCTTTATTTTCCTTGTTCTGATTAATATATATTTCAAAATACGGATTATCCTTGCCCCACTTCAGTTTTGTGGCAGATTTACTACGATAATAAATATGTTTACCGTCATCTGATTTTGTTTTCACAATATCTGCTGATGCACCGTCAATGATTTTAGGACCATATTCCTCCTTAAGAGCTTTAACCTCTTCTGTTTCCTTGACTTCTTTCAGAAGATTATAACCCTCAATAAGTTTATTTTCCTTAAACAGTTTTTTTGCATCAGCAATTTTTGAGGCGTCGACTGTCTGAACATACATTTTTTTTGAATCCCTATAATCACCCAGTTCATCAAAAATCAAAACAGCCTTATCGTATTCACCTTTTTCAGACATTGAAATTGCCATATTGTATTTCACAAACGGAACCAGCAACTTAATACCTGCTGCAACTGCAATCGCCAATACAACAGCAGCAACAACAATCAGAATAATTTTTTTAGTTTTTCTTGGTTTTTCTTCAACTATACCATCGTTTTCCTGCACGTTTTCATTTATTTTTTCTTCAACTACGCCATTATTTTCCTGCACGTTTTCATTTATTTTTTCTTCATCCATTTTATTTCCTCTTTTCATAATTTTTAATATATCAAAAGGGTTGTTTATGAGTTATTTATACATCAACCACCAACAAAAGTCAAGCCTAATTTTGAATATCAAAATTCCAAATCTGAAAAAACTATATGGCTGTTGCCGTGCAGACAGATACTCTCACCAAGAATAATATTTGAATAAAAGAAAGCCACTTGAGTTCAGTAATCAGGTGGCTGTTTTTCTTGGTATTGCAAGTTTAATAAGTATATGATATCATATCAATATAAAAGATGAAAGCAGGTGTTTTTATGGATTATATTAAATACGTAAATATAAAACAGGGTTCAAAATCTCTTCACAGATTTTCTCAGGGTAACACTTTACCTTTGATACAGAAGCCTTTCGGTTTTGCAGCATTCAGTCTGCAGACAGAAACTTCCCGCGGAAGTTGGTACTACCATCCCGATGACCGCTCTGTTGAGGGTATCAGACTCACACGTCAGCCGAGTCCATGGATAAGCGACCACAGTGCTTTCACTATGATGCCTCAGATAGAAAAACCTTATGTGGAATTTGAAGACTGCTGGTCAGGTTACAACCCTGATGAAGCAATTTTACAGCCTCATTATCTTAAATGTTACCTTAAAAGACCTTTCTGTGATTTTGAACTTACACCTACCGAATACGGTGCTTGTGTAAAATTAAGTTTCAAAAAAGATTTTGACCGTTACCTTTCGGTTTTGCCCGTAAAGTTCAATTGCGAATATGAATTTGATAAAGAAACCAATCGTCTTTATTGTTGTACCGACTGCAATCAGGGCAGAAAAACTCATGACAAAGGCAGACTTATCGGCTACTATGTTTTCCAGTTTGACGAGGATTCCGTTGACGCTGACAAAATCCTTGTAGGCAGCAGGGATACCTGCGACACAGAAAAAAGTCTTCACACCAAGGGCGAAAACACCGGCATTCACATTGCACTGAAGAAAAAGGATGTAACCTTCACAGTTGCTACATCCTTCATAAGCTATGAACAGGCTGTAAGAAACCTTCAGCACGATTCTGTTTACGGAAGCTTTGATGAACTCAAAGCAGAAAACGAACGCATCTGGAATGAATATCTCAGCAAAATTGAAATTGATGCAGACGAAGACACAATGAAGACATTCTACAGCTGTATGTACCGCACATTCCTTTATCCACACAAAGCATACGAGCCTGATGAAAACGGAAATCCCATCCACTATTCACCAAGTGCAGACAAGGTGCTTCCCGGTGTAAGATACACAGACAACGGCTTTTGGGACACATATCGTACAAATTATCCTTTCTACTCAATAGTAGCTAAGGATATTCTCCCCGAAATAATCGAGGGATATATTCAGGACTATATTGACGGAGGATGGCTCCCCCGCTGGACTGCAGGTGATGCTAAAAACTGTATGCCCAGCACAGGCATTGATGCAGTAATTGCAGACGTTGCCACAAGAAATCTCATTTCTGAAGATTTACTGAAAATCGCATTCGAAGGAATGGAGCATCATGCAAACAAATCTTCAACTGTTGCAGCATACGGCAGAGAGGGATGCGAAGAATACCTGCAACTCGGTTATGTACCCTGCGACAAATTCTCCGAAAGCGTAAACCTTACTCTTGACGCAGCATACTTTGACGACTGCCTTGCTACAGTTGCTGATATTTTAGGAGAAAGTGATAAGAGAGACAAATATCTTCTCCGTTCAAAGAATTATAAAAATATTTTCGACAGTGAAACAGGTTTTATGAGGCCGAAAGATTCTGACGGCAACTTCAAGCCTGACTTTGACCCCGTAAAATGGGGCGGAGACTATACGGAAGCTGCTGCATGGCAGACATCATTTGCGGTACAGCACGACATTGACGGTCTTTCAGAGCTTTACGGCGGTAAAGACGGTCTTATTAAAAAGCTTGACGAATTTTTCGCCACACCTGCAGATTACAGAGTCGGCGGATATAACTACGAAATACATGAAATGACTGAAATGGCGGCGTGCGATTGGGGTCAGTGTGCTATATCAAATCAGCCAAGCTTCCACATTCCCTTTATCTACACATATCTGGGTCAGCCTGAAAAAACAGAATACTGGCTTAAGAAAATCTGTGCTGAGGGATTCTCCTGGAAAGATGACGGCTTCCCCGGCGACGAAGACAACGGCTCAATGGCAGCGTGGTATATTTTCTCTTGCCTTGGTATATACCCCATTACTCCCGGCAAGCCCATTTACACAAACTGCAGTCCTATGGTTGATAACATCAGAATTCTTGGTCGAAAAGTTGATTTCACAAAATTTGATAACATCATCACATACGATGAAATAATGAACGAAATTGAAAAATAAAAAAGGAACTTATGTTATGAAAAAAGCTTTAAAAATTATTGCAGTGTTTCTTGCTCTTGCAATTCTCGGCACAGGCGGTTTTGTAATTTTCAAAAATTCCCGGGGAATTTCGTATGATATTGCTCTCGCAGAAGAAGTGGGAAGTGATGTTGAAATTGTGGCAGAAAGCATTGACAATGTCACAATAAAAAAGAAAACTGACGGTGAATTCAAAGTACTGATGTTTACCGACACTCATTTCAACGGCAAAAAAGAAGATAATACAGTTGCAGAATATATAGTTAAAAATATTACTGAGCAGAAACCTGACTTTGTTATTTTCGGTGGCGACAATGTTTCCTCAGGCTTCAACAAAAAGCGAAACACAGAGTTTGCACAGCTTATGGAAAAGCTTGGAGTTTACTGGGCTGCTGTCCTTGGTAACCACGAAGGTGACGGTATCCTTGCTGTATCAAGGGAAGAAAATGTTGAAATCTTTTCTTCATTTGACCATTGTCTTATGCGTGAGGGCAAAGAGAATGTTGACGGCAACGGCAACTACTCTGTAACTATACTGAATGCTGATAACACAGTAAAAGAAGTTTTCTTCTTTATGGATTCAGGCAGCTATATGACACAGGAATCAAAGGACAAATACGGCATTACTGAAAAAGATGATGTTTACGACGGTGTTAAAGAGTCACAGGTTGAATGGTATAAAGAAAAGCATGATGCACTTGAATCTGAATACGGCAAATTCAAATCTGTAACCGTTGTGCATATCCCACCTTTCCAGACAGAGGAAGGCTTCGAGGGAAGTGAACTCCTTTATGGTGAAAAGCGTGAAGGTATATGCGAATCAGGCTTTGATTCAGGTATTTTTGATGCAATGAAAGAAAAAGGAAGTGCACAGGCAGTTTTCTTCGGACACGACCATGTCAATGACTTCGGATATATTTATGAGGGCATAACACTCTCTTACATTCAGTCATCAGGCTACGGTGTGTACAATATGGCAAGTAAGTTTGATTCACCTGAAAATCAATGGATTCAGGGTTGCACATTGCTTACAATTGCAGAAGACGGCACTTTCCGTACAGAAAACATTTTTAATCATAAATAAAAAACAGGAGAAAAAGTTATGTCAAAACTTAAAGAAAAATTTCTTGAAATGAAAAACGACCCCAATGTTGATTTCAAAGAGCAGGTAGGTTATGTTTCAGGCGTTTTCGGTAACTGTATGGGACAGGACTGTGTAGGTACATATACTGACCAGTTTATGTATGACTATATGGGACTGAAGTCAAGCCATATCGTTGCAATGAAATCTGCAACAACAGGTGTGAATATTCTTGTTGCACCTATTGTCGGTGCTTTACTTGACGGCAACCGTTCAGGCAAGGGTAACGCAAGAAGCTTTATGATGGCATCTGCAATTCCCTTTACCCTTTCTTCAATACTTCTTTTCCTCGTGCCGTCGGCATCACTTATGTTCAATTTTGTGTGGAGTTTTATTCTCTATCTTGCGTTCAATATTGCCGACACATTTTTTGATGTGGCATTATCAACTCTTTCTGTACGAATGACTCCCAATGCCAAATCAAGAAAAAACTTTTATACATTTGCACAGCTTGCGTCAACTCTCGGCTCAATGCTCCCCGGCGGACTTGTTCCCATTATTATTGAACTGCGCGGAGGAGATTACAATTCAGAAAAATGGGCATTCTTTGCCGTTACATTTCTCTTCGGCATACTCGGGCTTTTTGCAATGATGGTACCTTGTATGACACTCAAAGAAAGAAACCTTGTTCTTCCTCCGAGAGATGAAAAGAAAGTAAAAATTGACTACAGGCTTATTCTCCTCAACAGACCTCTTTTGCTCCTTTCTCTGAGCCAGTGCATAGATTCAATCAGACAGGTTTGTTATAATTCACTTCCTTTCTTCTACAAACAGACACTTAACAGATACGGAATGAAGACATACGTTGAAATAGGCTCATCAACTCTTTCTTACGGATATCTTCTTTCAATTCCTTTCATCGGTAAAAAGCTTTCTTCAAGAGACATTCTTGTTATCAGTTATCTGCATACAGGTATATGCTATGTGCTTCTTGCTTTGTGCGGATACAATAATCTCTGGATTGTTGGTATCCTTATTGCTCTTGGCGGTCTTCCCAACGCAGGTATGAATGTTGCAAGAAGAGTTTTACTTGCTGACTCAACTGATTATATGGAATGGAAGAGTTATAAAAAATACGGTGTTGCACAGCGTAATGAAGGTATGGTTTTCGCATTCAATACAATGGTTTCAAGAATTTCTGCCCTTTGGAAAGAGCTTCTCATCAACGGCGGACTTACACTTATCGGCTATCAGAGTGCACAGATGATTAACGGAGAAATGGTTGAGGCTATTCAGACACCTGAAACCTTACACGGCATTTTCCTCCTTGTTGTTATCCCCGGTATTATAGGTAATCTTATTCCTGCTTTCGTTATGATGTTTGATAACTTCACAGGCAAACGCAAAGAAAAGATTATGGCTGAGCTTGAAGAAATCAGAGCAGAAGCAAAACAAAAGGCAGAAGAAACTCAGTCTGTGTAAACTGCGGAGGAAACAAAATGATACCAAAAAAATGGGGACAAGGGCAGTTATTTGCCTTTTCAGCCATTGACGGCGAATCACTTTTCAGTGACGATTTTGCAGGAATTCTTACAGGCGACAGAGTAGGTATAACATTCTTTTCGTCTGTAAAAAGAACTCTGTTTTTTGAAAATATCACAACAGAAATGAACCCTGCGTGGAAAGCCGTTACAAGTGACTTGATTATACTTGATACCCTTTCAGGCCCTGCAAGTATGATTTATATAGACAAGCATCTTGTTATCGGCGAAATTCCGAAAGATGTATATTTCTCTGCCGAAATCTGCGGTAGAGCAAATGTTATCATAAAGGGCGATATTGAAATTCACGATACACTTGACGGTGATTTCACTGCCTTGTGTAAAATACAAAACCGCTTTTCTTTTGCTTACGGAAAAACGGCAGAAGAAGCAGAAAAGCTGTGCAAAAAAGGTTTTGAATCCGATATTGAAAAAGTTAAAAAATCAAAACTTGAAATTTATGAAAAGCACAGTCTTAGTAATGAAGAATATTCAGAGCTTTACGGCAAATGTCTTTCTGTTATGAAAAGTCAGCTTTATTCTGCTGACGGAAATATTAAAAGAATGTGGTCAACACCTGACCGCCTTCCTCACAGAAATATGTGGCTGTGGGATTCTGTTTTCCACGCAATCGGACACAGACACATTGACTCTCACAGGGCTGAAAGCCTGATTCTTGCACTTTTTGATGTGCAGCAAAGCGACGGTTTCATCCCCCATATGGCAAAGCCTGACTTTATTTCAAAAATAACTCAGCCTCCCGTTATCGGATGGGGTGCATACCTTGTTTACGAAAAAAGCGGTAATAGAGATTTTCTGAAAACTGTTTTTGAAAACAACAGAAAATTCCTTTTGTGGTGCCGTCAGAACAGAAGAAAAAGTGAAAAAGAACTTTATTCCTGGCACACAAATCCTGAAGAAAATAACCGTTGCGATGAATCGGGAATGGATAACTCTCCCCGCTTTGATACAGAAAGCGACCTTTTCGCAATTGATTTTTCCTGTTATATGGCAAACGAAGTAAAATATATGAAAAAGATTGCAGAAATACTTTCTGATAAAGAGGGCTATGAATTCTTTGATAACTGGCACAAAAAAATCACAGATGATATAAACGAAAAATTATGGTGTGAAGAAGACGGTTTTTATTACGATTATGATATAAATAACAACTGCTTCAGCAAGGTGCAATCTGTTGCATCGTTTCTTCCTCTTTTTGCAGAAATATGCGATTTCAAAAAAGCAGAGCGTCTCATAAAGCATCTCGAAAATCCCGATGAATTCGGCACAGAATTTCCTGTTCCAAGCATTTCAAAAAAAGACAAGTCCTTCGGCACAGATATGTGGCGCGGACCTGTCTGGATAAATTACAATTATATGATAGCAAAGGGACTTCGTGATTACGGATATAGTATGCTTTCAGAAAAAATCAGAACAAAAACTATTGACACAATAAATCTCTGGTACAAAAGGACAGGAACAGTTTACGAATTTTACGACAGCGAAAACAGTATTCCGCCCTCCTGCTTTAACAGAAAAGGTCAGATTTTTGAGCCTTACGATTTCAGGGTTAAATATCAGTCTGTAAGAGACTACGGCTGGACTGCCACTCTGGTCTTTGATTTATTAAATGAAATGAGTTGAAAATATGAAAATGTTACAGCCTGAGCTTCACAGTGCAGAATGTATAAAGAAAATTGAAAAACCTGTTCTTACAAAAGACGATATCCCTTACGATGCATCGTTGATTTTCAACGCAGGTGTTGCAAAATATAAAGGAAAATATGTTATGGTTTTCCGTAATGACTATGGTCCTACGGAAGAAACTTATCCTGCTGTGCGTTTCAGAACGTCTCTCGGCTTTGCAATAAGCGACAACGGAATAGACTGGCAGGTACATAACAGAACAATTTTCGACAATAAGAATCTGCTTTCCACAGACGAAATAAAAAGATTATACGACCCGAGAATCACAATAATCGACGAAAAGCCTTACCTTTGTATGGCAATGGATACTGCCCACGGTGTACGTGGATGTATTGCAGAAGTTGATGATAATTTTGAAAAATTTAATGTTATCAGCGCCTCTGCACCGGACAACAGAAATATGGTGCTTTTTCCTGAAAAAATCAACGGAAAATATGTCCGCCTTGAAAGACCTTTCCCTGTTTATTCACGAGGCGGAAAAGACAGATTCGACCTTTGGCTTTCCACTTCACCCGATCTTGTTTTCTGGGGCGAAACAGAGCTTGTGCTTGCAGTTGAAGATGTGCCTTACGCAAACGATAAAATCGGACCTGCTGCACCTCCCATCAAAACCGAAAAAGGATGGCTGACAATTTTCCACGCAGTTGACATAGACCAGAGCCGAGGTAAAAACGGTTGGGAAGACAGCTGGAAAAAGCGTTACTGTGCAGGAATTATGCTTCTTGACCTTGAAAATCCCTCAAAAATCGTGGGTATGAGTAAACTTCCTCTTATCGCACCCGAAACATATCACGAAACAGAATCCGGTTTCCGTCAGCACGTTATTTTCCCCGGCGGTATGATTAAGGAAGATAACGGTGAAGTAAAAATTTACTATGGTGCATCAGACACAGTAGAATGCCTTGCAACAGCAGACATCAATGACCTTATTGCCCTTTGCACCGAAAAACGAAAATAATTTATAAAACAGCAGGAAGTGTTTGTATGCAGATTGGTTTTACATCCACATCTTTCAGACAGATAAAAAGCATTGAACAAATTGTGAAAATTGCAGTTTCTTCCGGTGCGGAATGTATTGAGTGGGGCGGTGATATCCATATAAAAGATATCGCCTCGGCAAAATATGCAAAAAAGCTGTGCGATGAGGCAGGCATAAATATCTGCTCATACGGCAGTTATTACCGCGTAGGAAGCAAAAACCGCGATGAATGGAAAAACATCTGTCAGATTGCCCATACTCTCGGTGCAGGGTCTGTCCGCGTATGGCTGGGAAATAAGGACAGCGAAATCACAGATGAAAAGGAATACGTCGCTTTACTCGAAGATACAAAAGAAATCTGCTCAGTTGCAGAAGAATACGGACTTATTGTCTGCCCTGAATGTCACGATAATACATTCAACAATAACACAGACGCTTTCCTGAAAATCCATAAAGATGTTGGGTGCGACAATTTCAGGACATATTTTCAGTCGCGTTACAAACGGAAGGAATATGACCTTGACAGAATTGAACGCACAATGCCTTACATACAAACCGTTCACATTTCCTATTCCGAACAGTCAAGAGAGCAATTCCCCAAATTCAAGCCCTCTTACATTAACACATTGCTTGAAAAAATTATTTCAACAGGATTTGACGGAAATTTATTAATCGAATACACTTATCTTTTCTGTTATATGGGGCTCCCCTCTTCTATGAAAAAAGATATTGCAAAAATCAGAGCAAAGGCGGTCAGTAAAAAATGAAAATAGCACTTTTCGGCACAAATCAGATTCAGTTTTCAAAGGTTTACACTCCAGGTGTACTTGAAAAGCTTGGAGAATACGGTGTCCTTTCAGAAAAAATAAATCAAAAAAATCTTGAAGAAAATGCAGATTTTCTCTCTGACTGCGAAATTGCCTTTTCCACATGGGGAATGCCTCAGTTTACCAAAGAAGAAATTGCAAAATATATGCCGAAACTCAAAGCAGTTTTTTATTCTGCAGGTACCGTTCAGTATTTTGCACGCCCTTTCCTTGAAAGCGGCATAAAGGTTTTCAGTGCCTTTGCTGCAAATGCCGTACCTGTTGCCGAATATACTTTCGCGCAGATAACACTTGCTGCAAAAGGATATTTTCAGGCTGCAAGTAACTACCGTACACTTCCCGTACGCGCTCTTGCATTTGCTAATTCATCAACAGGTAATTTTGATTGCAAAGTGGGACTTGTAGGTCTTGGTGCAATCGGTAAAATGGTTGCAGAAAAACTCAAAGCACTTGATGTGGAAGTTTATGCCTGTGACCCATTTATTCCCGAAGAAACGGCAAAAGAACTTGGCGTTACACTTGTTGATATGGAAACACTTTTCAGCACCTGCGATATCATCAGCAACCACCTTGCAAACAAGCCTGAACTTGAAAATATTTTCAACGCAAAGCTTTTCAAAAAGATGAAAAAACGTTCAACCTTTATAAACACAGGCAGAGGTGCACAGGTAAATGAATATGCTCTTGCACGGTCTTTAATCTGCCACCCCTCAAGAACTTTTGTGGGTGATGTTATAAAAAAAGAATTCTTCCCCTACATCTGCCCTCTTTTCTGGTGTCCTAACGCAATTCTCACACCCCACATTGCAGGAAGCACAGGAAATGAACCGCAGCGAATGGCTTACTATATGATGGAAGAAATGGAGAATCTCCTTGCAGGTAAAGACACAAAATATGAAGTTACTCTTGAAAGCCTTGAAAGAATGGCATAAGGCAGATATCAGAAATACAACGGAGAATAAACAATGACAGTTTTTTATATAATTCTTGCTGTAATATGCTTTCTTATTCTGCTGACGGCAATTGAGGTTTTGGTGCTTTTTTTGCAGAAACCTGCAAAGGAATTGCCGGACGATGAAGAAGCCGATTACTACTCAACTAATGTAAACGGCAAAAGTTTCGGTGAGCTTTATCAGTTTTTGTCAGGAGAAGATACAGCACCTTACTTTGATGAAAAAGAAATTTACGCAATGCTTTTCAAGCAGTCGGAATATATGGCAAAACGTTTTGACTGTGCAGATTTCAGAGCACAATTGCTTTTTAAAATCTATAAGGACTGCGGAGAAAAACTAAATAAAAAGTGCAAAAATCTCATAAAAAAAACTTTTCTTGATTTTAAATATTTTATGGATGAGCCGGGCGACGACAGTATGTGTTATTGGTCGGAAAACCACCTGCTTCTTTTTTCTGTCAGCGAATATCTTGCAGGTCAGGAATGGTCGCAGGAAATTTTCACCAACGACGGCAAGTCTGCCGAAGCACACAGAAAAAAAGCTCTTGAAAAAATCCGCATATGGATGCATCAGCGCTTTGACTACGGTTTTTCCGAATATTTAAGCAACAATTATCTTGCCGAGGATATTGCGCCTATGGCAAATTTCATCGCTTATTCAAAGGATGAAAAAGAAGTTGAACAGATGAAAATTATCATGGACCTTCTTTGGCTTGACGTTGCACTCAATTCGGTTAACAACCGTTTTGTTGCGGTAAGCTCAAGAATGTATGGCAACAACAAGGCGGCAAATTGTATCGGTAACAGTATACAAAGTGCAATGAATATTCTCTGGGGCAGAAAGGCTGCAGAAAAACTGCTTGCCGACCCCGAAGTTTCAGAAAACGAAAAAAAGCTTATTGCGGCTTCTCTGGCAAAAAAGCCTAATTATATAGTCCTCTGCTTTACAGATATCGTTGAAAAAGGATTGTATACTCTGCCAAACGCTGTGGAAGATATTGCCTTGACCGATGAGACGTTTAATTCAAAAATAAGCTGCGGTCTGTCACCCGACGATATGGTGGCTGAAAACCTTGTAGGACAAAGCGATTTTCAGATTATGGCACAGACGGGGGCAGAAACGTTTACAAACCCGCAGGTTATTAACAATACACTTCAATACCTTAAGAAAAACGGACTTTACTCAAACAAATTTTTAAGTTATTTTAAATTTCTCAACCTTACTGTTTTTAAATTTGCAAACTGGGAAAAATTTGCCCGCAAACACAGTATTATGCCACACGGAATTGCCCTTGGCAGAGGTAACGTTTATACCCGACGTAATGCCCGTTATACCCTGTCAACCGACTTGGCAAAAGACGTAGGCGTCTGCGGTGCACAGGACCACGTGTGGACTGCCAATATAGCCGAAGAACTTACGCTTTTCACAACTCATCCTGCAGGTAACGGCAACGGAAAATACGGTGCACCGCCGGGTTACTGGGTCGGTAACGGCAGACGGCCGATGAGCGTTCAGCACGAAAACGTAAACGTAACCGTTTATAAATTGCCGAAGAAAAAAAGGCTTGGCGAAAGTGCTGTGTGCGATATTACACACGCCTATATGCCCCGTGATTTATACGATGAATTTGAGCTTGACGGTAAAAGAGTATTCGCACGCAAAAACGGCGTTTTTGTTG
>JAZQWT010000134.1:0-53229 GCA_045632485.1 Acutalibacteraceae bacterium | reverse complement strand
GATATAAGTATAACCGTCTGCAGTCTTTACTTTAACGTAATTTTCTACAGGGTTTACGCAAAGTGCAAGGTTAGAAGGAAGTGTCCAGGGAGTTGTTGTCCATGCAAGGAAGAAAGCATCTTCGCCTTTGATTTTAAATCTCGCAATAGCTGAACGTTCTTTAACGTCCTTGTAGCCCTGAGCAACCTCGTGTGAAGAAAGAGGTGTTCCGCAACGGGGGCAATAGGGAACGATTTTGAATCCCTTGTAGAGAAGGCCTTTGTCAAAAATCTGTTTGAGCGCCCACCATTCAGACTCGATGAATTCGTTATGATATGTTACATAAGGGTCATCCATATCAGCCCAGAAGCCTACTGTTGATGAGAAATCTTCCCACATTCCCTTATATTTCCACACGCTTTCCTTACATTTATCAATGAAAGGAGCAATGCCGTATTCTTCAATCTGCTCTTTGCCGTCGAGGCCTAAAAGTTTTTCAACTTCAAGTTCAACGGGAAGACCATGAGTATCCCAGCCCGCTTTTCTCGGCACCTGATAGCCTTTCATTGTGCGGTAACGGGGAATCATATCTTTAATAACACGTGTTAAAACGTGACCGATGTGCGGTTTGCCGTTAGCAGTGGGAGGACCATCGTAGAAAACGTAAGGTTCACCCTGACGTGCTGATGATTTTTCAAAGATTTTGTTTTCTTTCCAAAATTTCTCAACTTCTTTTTCACGTTCAACGAAGCCGAGGTTTGCAGGAACTTTCTTATACATTTAAAATCTTCCTTTCAGAAAAGTAAAGAATATCAATATATGTTACCATAATAAAGGCAAAAAGTCAATTAAACTGCTTAAAGTTTTCGTCATCATAGACTGATTTGATATGGTCATTTTTCAGAAGCAGACCGCACAGTTTAAGAAGGTGGTCTGTTTTTGCTGCGCCCTCGTGCTCCATCCCTTTATAAAGCCACACGCGGTCCTTTATTGCACTTGTTGAAATATCAACTTCCTTTTCAAGGTCTGTGCAAGTAGCACCCATTGTGCAGGAGGCTGTGTCGACAATACCGTCAGAATGTCTGTTATCGAGCCTGAAAAGTTTCTCCATAGGCAGACCGTAGCCGCAGAGAGAGAAAAACTCTACTCCGTTTTTCTGATTTTTCTCAATAAATGCAGGGAAATCGTTTCTGACTTTAAAGTTTCCGTCACAGATTTTTCTCAGTTTTTCGCTCATTTTATGCTCTGAAGAAAGTCTTTCGTATTCTTCGTGAGGCACTGCACCCCAGCCGACTGATGAACGGTAAAGCACCACATCGCGAAGCGCTCTGAAAACACTGTCGATTATATTTTTTCTTGTTGCAGGTGTAAGAATTGAAGTAAGTTTTGTAAGCTCTTTCGGGATAATATCTTCTTCATATTTTGAAAAATCCCCTTCAATAAGACCAAGCACAAGGCTTGAACCGTCGTAAGCCGGCACAACACCCACTACCCTGTTTATATTATTTTTGTCGGCATATTTATTAAGATAAGCTGTTGAAACAGTACCGCCGAGGCTGACAGGTACAAGGTTTACTTTATCAACATTTCTGCTTTTCATAACATTTGAAATATATTCATCAAGCTCGCCTATAACTTTTTCTATATTACCGAATGAATTATATGTAAAAAAGTAGAAATTTTCTTCGCCGATTTCCATTGCTATTTTATCAACAGGAAGCATACGTTTTATGTATTTTCTTTCTTCTTCAGTACATTCAGCAAAACTGTTTTCATAACGTTCAACATTAAGATTGTGAACTTCATTACCATCTTCGTCAAGACGAAGCCCTTCAATCTGTCTTGAAAACTCATTGTAAACTGCCTTTGAAATACCACAGTCTTTTCTTCCGATAACAGACAGAATAAACGGAAAAACTATTTTTTTCACCAATGCTTTTGCATCAAAATCAATAGGCCATACACGTTTGCCGTTTTCCGTATTGATAACTCTTGACTGTCCTACCCCTGCTATTGCTATTGCAGGATAAATTTTTTCACTCATAATATCCTCTTTCTGAAAAACCACCTCCGGAAGAGGTGGTTTTCGTTTATCTCATTAATACAAATTGTGCTATTGCAAAGTAAATCGAAAGTGTTGCCGCGTCAACAATTGTTGACAAAAGCGGTCCTGCCATAAGTGCAGGGTCAAGCTTCACAAGACGTGCAAGAATAGGCAATGTGCATCCGATTACATTTGCAATTACAACCGTTGCAAACATAGCCGCACTTACGATAAGGTACTGGGGAATATCTCCGCCGCCTACAATTAAAAGCCTTAAGAAATTAAGAACAGCCAGTACTGTTGCACAACAGAATGCAACACGTAATTCTTTGAAAACAACTTTGAAATAGTCGCGGATTTTAATTTCACCCAATGCAAGACCACGGATGATAAGAGTTGAAACCTGACTGCCCGCGTTACCGCCTGTACCCATAAGCATAGGCATTGCGGAAATAAGGAAAGCAAAATCTGAAAGCAGTGCTTCTTTCTGAGTAATAATCTGCCCTGTAAGTGTAGCTGAAACCATAAGCACAACAAGCCAGATAATTCTGTTTTTCGACATTCTGAAAACGCCTGTTTTCAGATAAGTATCATCAGACGGATTAAGAAGAGCCATCTTTTCAAAGTCTTCTGTATTTTCTTCTTCGATGATATCAACGATATCGTCGATAGTGATAATACCTACAAGGCGGTTTTCGCTATCTGTCACAGGCACGCTCAACAAGTCGTATTTTCGTGCAAGGTCTGCAACAGTTTCCTGGTCGTCAGAGGTTTTAACTGAAATTATCTGCTGGTCGTCATCCATTATCTCCGTAAGCGGAGTTTTTGAATCACACAGAAGCAAATCCTTCAAATCAAGTATACCGACAAGATGACGTTTATCGTCTATGCAATAACAAGTGTAAATTGTTTCTTTATCGACACCTGTTTTTCTTATATGCTCAATGGCCTGCTCCGCGTTGAGATAAGTGTGAAGCTGCACCATTTCCGTTGTCATTATACTTCCTGCAGTATCTTCTGCATAATTCAGGAAACGGTTGATTGTTTCACGTGTTTTGGCATCTGTAGCCTTTAAAACCCTTGTTACAACATTTGCAGGGACGTCTTCAAGAAAATCAACCGTATCGTCGATATACATATCGTCAACAAGTCTGTGAAGCTCGCTGTCTGTAATTGAACGTACGATATTTTCCTGACCGTCTGAATCCATATAAGAGAAAACTTCTGCGGACACATCCTTCGGCAGAATACGGAATGCCGCCACAAGATACTTTGTATCAATCTCGTTTAAAAAATCTGCTATGTCAACAGAATTCATCTCTTTAAGTACAGCATGCAGAACATTGAATTTATTATTCTCAAGCAAATCCTGCAATACTTCAAAATCTTTTTCTTCCATTAAGGGGACCCTCTTTCCGCAAGAGGAATGAGCCGGATACAATCACATATCAGACTTTACAGAAGCACTCCTCCCGCTATTAATTTTCACGCTTATACAACACCCATCAGGTTCCATGAGGAGCACCTCCTTTTTTTTCATACTTAAGTATATTCTACGCCCCAAAACGCCCTTAATTGTGAACTTTTTGTGAACATTTCGGATTTTTCAAAAAAATTCTACCGTTTTCGGTAGAAAAAAAGGGTTGTCCGCACTATATATGGGAGGACAAATTTTCAGAACAAAAATTTTCAGGAAAGGAACAAGAAATGAAGACAAAAAAACTCACGAAAAAAGAACAGCTTTTCTGCCTGAATTTCGCATTGTACGCAAATGCCCGTGAAGCGGCATCAAAAAGCGGATATGCAAGCCCCGAAAGTGCGGGGATGAAGCTTATGGCAAGAAAAGAAATCCGCGATGAAATTGCAAAGCTTATTTCACGCAAAACAGGAAATGAAGAAATAATCTGCGGACTTAAAAGACTTGCTTTCGGCTCTGTTGCCGATTGCCTGAAACTGATTTTATCAGACTCAGACGAAAGCTTTGATACAGAAAATATGGATTTTTTCAATATTGCCGAAATCAAAAAGCCCAAGGGTGGCGGAATTGAAATCAAGTTTTTCGACAGACTGAAAGCACTTGAAAAGCTTTCACAGTTATGTGAAAACAGTGATGAAGAAAGCTCTATGCCTTTTTATGAAGCAATAAGGAAATCTGCAAAAGCGTTGGAAGGAAAACACCATGAGTAAGCTTAAATTTTCTCCTTTCTCTCAAAAGCAGCTTACCGTTCTTTCATGGTGGCATCCCGACTCTTCTTACAGCACATACGATGCACTTATCTGCGACGGTGCAGTAAGAAGCGGTAAAACACTTTGTATGTCGATTTCCTTTGTTGCCTGGAGTTTCTTTGCGTTTGCGGACACAAGCTTTGCTGTTTGCGGAAAAACTGTTGCTTCAATAAGAAGAAATATTGTAACACCTATTCTCCCGATTCTAAGGCAGTTAGGTTTCTCCTGCGAAGAAAAACTATCCCGCAACGAAATTACAATAACTTACGGAAAACGCACTAACAGATTTTTCCTTTTCGGCGGTAAAGACGAAGCCTCCGCTTCTCTCATTCAGGGTATGACCTTAGGCGGTGTACTTTTCGACGAAGTGGCACTTATGCCGCGTTCTTTTGTAGAACAGGCACTTGCACGTTGCTCACTTGAGGGTGCAAAATTCTGGTTCAACTGCAACCCCGAAAATCCGCAACACTGGTTCAAAAAAGAATGGATTGAAAAATCACACTCAAAAAATGCACTTCATCTGCACTTTCTTATGCAGGACAATCCCTCCCTCTCAAAAAAAGTTATCGAAAGATACCATTCACTCTATTCAGGTGCATTTTATGAAAGATTTGTGGAAGGCAAATGGGTTGCGGCAGAGGGCGTTGTTTACCCTCAGTTCTCAGAAAAAGAACACGTGGTCTTACCTCCGCCTGAGCCTTTTGAAAAATATTACATTTCCTGCGATTACGGCACAGTCAACCCTGCATCCTTCGGATTGTGGGGAAGAAAAGACAACAAATGGTACAGAATACGCGAATACTACCACGATTCGCGACGGGAAGGTTTTCAGAAAACTGACGAAGAGCATTACAAATCTCTCGAAGAACTTGCCTCAGGACGCGAGATTGAAGGTGTTATCGTTGACCCGTCAGCCGCAAGCTTTATTCAATGTATCAACCGTCACAAAAAATTCCGTGCCATACCTGCAAAGAACCAGGTGCTTGACGGAATACGTCTTGTTTCTGACTGTCTGCAAAGCAAAAAAATTCTTTTTTCACCTGAATGTAAAGACTCCATACGCGAGTTTTCAGTCTACAGATGGGATGCAAATTCCACAAAGGATTCTGTAAGAAAAGAAAACGACCACGCAATGGACGATATACGTTACTTTGTTTCAACCGTTCTTGAAAATACACAAACTGAATTTTTTGTTCTCTCAACTGAAAGAAACCACTACTAAAAGGAGGAAAATTTTGGGCATTAAAGATTTTTTTGCAAAAAAATATTCTGCTTCTCCCGTAGCGGCTGTGCAGACATCTGCCAACCGCGGTTTTGTAAACACTTTCCAAAGCTTTGCTCCAATGTCATCTGCACAATTGAGGCTTTACAGAGATTTACGTGCCACAGTCCCCATCATCGATGCCGCCATAGACAAATTAGTCCGTCTTGTTTGTGCGTTTTCTCTTAAATGTGAAAACAGCCGGGCAGAAGAAGAACTGAAAACCTTTTTCAAAAGTGTACCTGTAGGCGGTAACACAAGAGGTATCGAAGCTTTCGTTTCAACTTACTTTGACGAGCTTCTCACCTGCGGTACGGCTGTGGGCGAAATCATCCCCACTGTTTCAGGCACTTTCGGTGCACTTTATAACACAAACCTGGACGATATTGTGCTTAAAAGAAACGAAAACGGATTTGATATTGACATTTGTCTTAACGGTGCGGGAGTTGATACTCCGGCTAATCCCGAACTGATTATGATGTCTGTTCTCAATCCTGACCCGGGGCATCTTGAGGGAAATTCTCTTTTAAAAGGTCTTCCTTTTGTAAGTTCGATTCTGATGAAAATCTACAACACAATCGGCACCAACTTCGAACGTACAGGTAACATAAGGTATGCCGTAACCTACAAGCCCCAGAACGATGCTCTCGACAAGGCTTATGCAAAGGACAGAGCCTTGCAGATTGCTTCTGAATGGAGTAAAGCAATGAATTCTACAGATTCTGTTCACGATTTTGTGGCTGTAGGCGACGTTCAGATTAAGGCTATCGGTGCCGATAATCAGATTCTCGACAGCGAAGTGCCGGTAAGACAGATGCTTGAACAGATAATTTCAAAAACAGGCCTTCCTCCGTTTATGCTGGGTCTTACCTGGTCATCAACGGAAAGAATGTCAGCTCAGCAGGCAGATATTCTTACAAGCGAGCTTGAGCATTACAGAAAAATACTCGAGCCTGTTATTCTTAAAATAGCAAACTGCTATTTAAGAATGAACGGTTACACAGACGAAGCTGAAGTATGTTGGGATGACATCTGCCTTCAGGATGCAGTTGAAACTGCAAAAGCAAGGCTTTATACGGCACAAGCAGAAAAATTGGAAAAGGAGGAAAATTCAGTTGAAGAAAAACTTTGATAACGCAATTTCTCTCTGCAATGTTACGGAAGAGGAGCTCACACTTATCAACAAATATTCTCTGACCGAGCTTAAAGCGGAAGATATTTTTGCCTTCAACGTGGTACTGTGCGACAATGAAACAGACAGAGATTTTGAATGCTTTGATATGGCATCACTTAAAACCTTATCAGAGCTTTACGTCGGAAAAACAGGCATTCTGAACCACGAAATGAAAGCAGAAAACCAGATTGCACGAATTTATTCTACTGAAGTTGAAGTAATTGAAACGCAGAAAAATTCTGCAGGGGAAAACTATGCACGATTAAAAGCCAAAGCATATATGCTTAAAAATGACAAAAACAAGCCTTTGATTGACGAAATCTGTGCAGGCATAAAAAAAGAAGTGAGCATCAACTGTGCTGTGAGCAAAATCGTGTGCAGCGTTTGCGGAAAAGATGTGAAAAAAGGAAGATGCGAACATAAAAAAGGCAAAAACTGTTATCACATTCTTAAACACCCTACAGACGCATATGAATGGTCTTTTGTTGCTGTCCCTGCACAGAAAAATGCAGGCACGGTAAAGAAATTCAATGACATCATTTCAGGTGCAGAAAATGAAAATCTCGCAGAAATCGCAGAGAAATACAAGAATTTCCTTAAACAGGAAATCGTAAAGCTTTCCAACGTAATTTCACCTGAAATCAGCGTAAAAAGTGTTGAAAATATTTGTTCATCACTTTCCGTTGATGCACTTGAAACATTGAGAAAAGACTATCTTCAGGCGGAAAAAGCCAGATTCAAACCTCAGCTCTTACCGCGTGAAAACGAAAATTCCATTGACGGATTTATGATTTAAAAGAAAGGATTTTTATAATGAAAGTATCATTTAACGGTTTTAACGACAAAGCCCTCACTTTTATGTGTGAGGAAGAAATCACAAAAGGCTACCCTGTTAATATCACAGATAATTATACAGTAAGCAAGGCTGATACTGCCGATTCTTTTGTCGGCATCTGCCTCGAATCAGATAACGAAAATGCAGTTGTGCAGGTATCAGGTTATGTAAAAATGAATTACTCCGATGCTGCACCCGCACTCGGTCACAACTATTTTGTTTGTGCTGCTGACGGCACAGTTCAGGAAAATTCAAAAGGCACACCTGTTACTGTTCTTGCAGTTAATGATGCAGACACAACTGTTGAATTTTTGTTCTAATCAAGAAAGGAGTTTTACTATGGCAACATTTGACACAATAAGACTTGAGAAAGGTCTTTACAACACTTCATCATCTTTTTCAGCAGAGCTTGAAAAGCTTGACCCCTCTGAAAACTATAAAGGCACTGCCCTTGAAGGTCTTGATGCTTTCCAGCGTCAGCTCAAGCGTTTTGACATCAAGGTAAGCGGTCCTAAAAGCGACACTATTGAAAAGTTCTTCAGAACCTCAGATTCATCTGCACTTTTCCCTGAATATGTTTCACGTGCAGTAAGACAGGGTATGCTTGAAGCAGATGTGCTTCCCGGTATTATTGCAGCAACAACAAATATCAATTCACTTGACTACCGTGCAATTACATCTTCTCTTTCAGACGATGACAAGGAGCTTGTACGTGTAGGTGAAGGTGCATATATCCCTGAAACTACAATCAAAACACAGGACAATCTTGTTACTCTCAAAAAACGCGGCAGAATGCTTGTGGCTTCATACGAGGCTATCCGCTTCCAGCATCTTGACGTTTTCACAGTAACTCTCAAGCAGATTGGTGCTTACATTGCACGTGCACAGCTTAAGGATGCCGTAAACGTACTTATGAATGGTGACGGTAATGATAACCCTGCTGAGGTTATGGAGGTTTCAGAAGCAGGCACACTTACATATTCTGACCTTGTTGATTTCTGGAATAAATTCTCACCCTATGAAATGAACACAATTATTGCAAGTGCTGATGTTACTGCACAGATGCTCAAGCTTCCTGAATTCAGAGATTCAAACGCTTCTCTCGATTTCCATGCAACAGGCAAAATGATTACACCTATCGGTGCAGAGCTTATCAAATCAAATGCAGTTGAATCAGGCAAGCTTATCGGTCTTGATAAAAACTGTGCCCTTGAAATGGTAACTGCAGGTGATGTTTTAACTGAATACGATAAGCTTATTGACAGACAGCTTGAACGTGCTGCCATCACTTCAATTGCAGGCTTCTCAAAAATCTTTACAGACGCTTCTAAAGTTCTTGAAGTTTAATTAAGGTGACAGCTATGACAAGTCAATGGAAAGTTCTTGCAAGATTCAGGCAATTAGTTACCATCGACCAGGAAGAGGCAGAAAAAATTCTGCCTCTTTGCGTGGTAAACCTTGAACGTATACTTGCACAGTTAAGTGAAAACGCGGACAAAAACGATATCAGGGTAATAAACGGTGCTGCCGCATTGACTTACTATGACTATGTGCTCAGAGCCTCTGCCGAGCAGGATTCCGTTACAAGTTTCAAGGCCGGTGATATCACTGTCAGTAAAACTGCTTCTTCTCTTACCGATTCGGCACAGAAAATCAAAACTGACGCAATGCTGGAGCTTGTACCTTTAATGAAAGATACTCATTTTCTTTTCAAAAACATTTAAAGAAAGGGAAAAATATGACACTTGATAAATTATTTTCCACATACGGCAGAGAAGCACAGATGCATAACGAAGACGGTTGGAACAGTGAAATTTACCATTGCTTTATTCAGCCTCTGAGATATAAAAACAAAATGTATCTTGACGGAATAAATACTCCTATCGGTTACAACAGTCAGGGACATTACCTGTATATAGGACCTGCTTCTCATGACCTGTCAGGCATTACTGACTCAAGTACATGGATTTCTTCCGACGGAGTAAAATACAAGGTTGACAGAAGTGAAAAAGTTTATTTCGGCAATCAGGTACTTTATATCTGGGCAATTATCAAAACTATAGTTGAAGTTTAAAGGAGGTATTTTTTGAGCAGTTCAATCAGCGGAATGCCGCAATCTATCGTTAATTGGTTAAAGAAAATAAATGACCTTAAATCAATTACTTTTATGACAGAATACCCTCCCCAGGCAAAAGCAGTACCGCTAAAAAACTCTATCGTTTCCGTAGGTCTTGCAGAAGTGAGGATTACTGACCTTTTCCGCGAAAACGAAAAGGGAGACCTTGTGCGTGATGAATATTGCCGTCAGGCTGATATTCACATCGTGCTTGGCATTCACGTACCTGATGCATTGGGCGGAAGCACCTGCCACGAAGTTTTCTCAAAGGTTGTGGATTACCTGACTTTTTCATCAGACCTTAACATTGTTTCTTCCACCTGCGGTCACGTCACATCAGACAGAAACACAGAATCACTTGTTATGAATGCCGATATCCATATTGCCTCGGAATTCTGCCCTGCAGATGAAACAGGTATTAATTTCGAGTCTTTTACAAGCAAAACATTTTTCTGCAAGCATCATATGGACGACAGCCTTATCCATGTATCTCCTGAAGACAGAAACTCATGGGAAACACCTTGTGTAACAGGCACATACATAGGAAGCGGTGATTCTACAAGAACAATAAAACTCGGATTCCATCCGAAATTCGTGTTTGCCTTTGCTCTTGGCTATTCCCCTATCGGTATTAATTTTGAGCAAAAATCAGGCATCGCTTATTTCGGATATTCCGTTACTGACACCCACGGCTCAAACGGTGTGGAAACAACATCAAACGGCTTTAAGGTTTTAAGCAGCAGCGCATATAAAGTTGACAATGTAACCCCTATGCTTAACGCATCCGGCAATGTCTATTTTTATTATGCTGTTAAATAAAGCAAAAACCGGATTACCAATAGGTAATCCGGTTTTTTACTTACATTTTAAAATTATGCCTGTTCAGGAGCTCCTACGGGGCAAGCATCTGCACAGCTACCGCAATCGATGCAAGCATCTGCGTCGATAACATATTTATCTGCGCCTTCAGAAATTGCCTCAACGGGACATTCGCCTGTACAAGCGCCGCATGAAATGCATTCGTCGTTGATGATATAAGCCATTGTTCATAACCTCCCTCTTTATTTATACACCTATTCTATCATATATTTTCGAAAAATCAAGTGTTTTTTTATAAAGACAATAATTTCTTTAATAATCTCCCTTTTTCAGGCTATACTAAAAAGTTTTTTCTTTTTAATAAAAATCAGTTTTCTATGCCTTTGAGTGCTTCAAGCTCTGCTTTGTCAATTTTCATATGACCGTCTTTGATAATTTTCACGTCGTGGCGGTCAAAAGTCTGAGGTGCAGCACCGGGACGGCGATCAAGGCTTACTTTGAGTTTGCCTTTGAGAAGGTTTACTTCCTGCACAACGCCTCTGCCCTCATCCGTTTCAACAATAGCTCCGACTTTGGGAGTTACACGAAGAAGATGCTCATATGCATCCTGTTCGTATTTAAGACAGCACATAAGTCTGCCGCAGGTACCGCTGATTTTTGTAGGATTAAGTGACAAGCCCTGCTCTTTTGCCATTTTGATTGAAACAGGCTGGAAATCTCCAAGGAAGCTTGAACAACAAAGAGGTCTACCGCACATACCGAGTCCGCCTACCATCTTTGATTCATCTCTTACACCAATCTGGCGAAGTTCGATTCTTGTTCTGAAAACAGATGCTAAATCTTTAACAAGTTCTCTGAAATCAACTCTGCCGTCTGAAGTAAAATAGAAAAGAATTTTGCTGTTATCAAATGTATATTCAGCTTCAACGAGCTTCATGTCAAGTCCGTGCTTTGCAATTTTTTCAAGACAGATATCAAAAGCCTTTTTCTCTTTTTCTTTATTCTGTGCAACAGTTTTCAGGTCTTCTTCCGTTGCAATTCTGATAAGTTTTTTAAGAGGATGTATGATTTTATCATCCTCTACCTCACGGTTTTCCGCTGCCACTTCACCACATTCAATTCCGCGTGAAGTTTCAACAATAACTTTATCAAACTTTTTAAGCTGTTTTCCGTCAGGGTCAAAGAAATATACTTTGCCTACGTCTTTGAATCTGACACCGATTACCTCAGCCATAATTTTTCCTCTCTTTCAAATATGTCAATCTTTCAGCCGACTTGAAAGTCGTGCCAAAAGCAAATTGTGATTTGCGTAATACTGCATACTCTGCAGTGTATCGTTAACAATTTCTGCTGCTTTTATAATTTTTTCCGAAGTCATTGATGACGCAAGTTCTTTTGCTGTATCTTCATTCTGTGAAAGGCAGTTCACCGCACCGCTTTTAAGTGCAATACTGTCTCTCAGGATAAGTATAACTTCTTCTAACGCCAATTTCAAGGCATCTTTATCTTTTTCAAACATTCCCAGCGTTTTCATCATTTCAATTTCGCTGTCTGATGAAATTGCTTTTGCTATTTTAACTGCATTATCGAAGGATGCTTCAAGCTTCTTTTTTGTTATACTGTCGTCTGTCAGATCTCCTAATCTGAAAGCGGCACAACGTGATTTTACTGTCTGGAGAAGCATTGCCTTATCTTCACATTCGAGAATGAAATTAACATATGAGGGCGGCTCTTCAAGCACCTTTAAAAATGCATTCATTGCCGTTTCGTTCATCTTATGAGCAGATGTGATTATATAAACCTTTCTCTCTGCCTCGTTAGGTACAACATAAGCATCGCTTCTTACGTTTCGTATATCTTCAACCGACACCGTCTTTGATTTGTTGGTGCCGATAACTGTTTTTATATCTACGTGAGAATCCGAATCTGCTTTTATGCAATCAGGACATTTTCCGCAGGGACGGAGAATTTTTTCACTTTCTCTGCACACAAGTGCTTTTGCAAGAAGTGAAGCAAACTCGAGTCGTTTTGATGCATTTGCACCTTCCAGAATTATTGCATGAGGAAGCCTTCCGCTGTCAAAGGCAGAAGAAATAAGCTCTTTAAATTTTGCATCATACTCTTTGTTTTCAAAATTCATTACTTACTGTCCTCAGATTTCTTTTAATAACTTTTTCACCACGCCATGCAAAGGCTCTGCCCTCAATTTCCGTATCTTCCGTAACAAAAGGCTCTGCACTTTTAATAAATTCTTCCAACGTGGTTTTTTTCGCGTTTATATTATACGGACACGCTTTCTGACATTCGTCACATCCCCAGGCACATCCGAGATTTTTCATCATCTGCTTGTATTCTTCGGGGATTTCGCCTTTTTTCTGGCTGATGTGTGACAGGCATTTGTCAGGGTCAAACTTTTCATCCTTAAGCACTCCCGTAGGGCAGGCATCAAGGCATTTTGAGCAACCGTGACACAGTTTAACTTCCTTTTCTTCGCAAGGAATATATAAATCAGTTACGATTTCGCCAATAAAAATCCACGAACCGTATTTTTCGTTTATGAGAAGTCCGTTTTTCCCTTTGACTCCCACTCCGCTTTTTGCTGCAGCAAAAACCTCGGGTATGGGAGAATTATCGGCAAAAAATATGAACTCATTTTCAGGATAATTTTCCTTTAATTTTTCTGCAATATCCGACAGATACAAAGATGCCACTTCGTGATAATCTCTTACTGCGGCATATCGTGAAACATTTAAGTTTTCATACGCTTCTTCCCCCAGATAATAAGGAAAAAGAATTGTGATAACTGTTTTTGCATTCTGCGGGATACGGGATTTTGCCCTGCAATCAATCAGATAATCTTTTATTTCGTCAAAGCTGCAGAAGCCGTAAACCTCGCAGCACATATCAAGAATCTTTTTAATATTTTCCATAACTACATCTGCTGTGCCAGAGCAATCATAACAGGCATTGTAACAATACTCATAAAGCTTACGAGTGCCACAACCTTCGATGCACAAGGCGCGTCTTTATCGTATTTTGCAGCAAACATTACAGTGTTGTTTGCACTGGGTGCCGAGCTTGAAAGTATAAGAGCCGGCACAAGAGCACCCGTTATTCCGAAAACCTTGAAAATGCCCATCATACAAAGGGGAAGCACAATCAGCTTGAGAAGTGCCGTAAGGTAAATCCTTTTATCGTTGAACATTGTTTTAAGGTCAGTGTTAGCAAGATATGTTCCGAAGAAAATCATCGCAATGGGTGTATTGAGAGATGCCAGATAATCAACAGGAGTGTCAATAATTTCAGGCAATTCAATACCGAAAATAAATAAAGGCAATCCGATTAAAACGGCTATTGTACCGGGGTTGAGGAAAAGTTTTTTTACATCAAATTTCTTCTCCCCTGTCATAACCATTATGCCGTGAGTGAATGAAAAAACATTGAACACCATTACAACAACGGAACAGTAGAAAACACCTTCAGCACCTAAAACCGCATTTGCAAGAGGCAAAGCCATATAGCCTACGTTACCGTAGTTTGATGCAAATTTAAAAATAGAATTATCTTTTTTTGTTTTATCCCTGAAAAACGGCATCGCAATAATTGCACCCACAACCTGCAGAACAACCGCAAAAACAAATGCAAGAAGAAGCTTTTTGTAATTTTCAGGGGTATTATCCATAGACATAAACGCAGTTACTATAACTGCAGGAGTTATTATGTAGAAGAGAAGGTCGTTTGAAAGTCTTGCTGTTTTTTCTTTGAATAAACCTGTTTTATCGCAGATGAAACCAACTGCAACAAGAATATAAAGAATACCGACCTGTTTTGCGGCAATAGCAAGATTCTGCAAAAACACCTTATTTTTCCTCCTCTTTGTTAATCAATTTTTCTGTTTCCTTAAGGGTCATATTTTTGATTCTGGGTAAAGACATACAAAGCACAAGCATTGCAACTGCAAACAGACAAAAAGCAAGGTCTGTTGCTTCAAAAGCACATTCAAGAAGTCCTGCACTCATAAGGTCTCTGTATGATGAATTAAAGATAATTAACAAAACCTTAGGAACTGAAACTACCGCTGCAAACATAGAAGCAATAAGTCCGTATGAAAAAACCTTGTAAGAAATTGCTGTTGCATTTACGTTTGATGACATCTGTGCGAAATACATAAAGAACATCATCATAAACGCTATCATAAACAATTCAATGAAAAGAGATGATACATTCATAAAGCTGATTGTTCTTGTAAAACGCTGAACCATTCTGAATGTTGCCCAGAAAAGCGGACAGAGCGACAATGCTTTAAGCTTTGTGAAATCAACATTTTTAATACCGCTGTAATTAATTACAAGTACAACGAAATAAATAATGCTGATTGCTGCAAAAACTGCTTCTCCGAGTCTTGGCAAATTGCCTGATTTCATAAGATATGACATCATTGTCTGTTCAGTCATCATAGCATCAAAAGATGAATATGCATTGCTGAATACAGAAAACTGTTCAACTGCACTTACTGCAAGAGTAATGCCGAAAAGACCTGAAAACAATGCAACAAGAGGACTTTTTTTGACAGGCATTTTTTCCTGAGGAATTTCTCCTGCAAGGAATGCTACTGCAAAAATTCCCACTGCTGCTAAAGCAAGTGCACCGTATAAGATATACACAGAAAAGTCACTGCCTGTAAAAAAGCCTGTTTCAAAATCAATAAGACCTGAGAAAGCCTGATATATTCTTGCACCCAAAGCAATAAGAGCACCTATTGCCGCAATAATGAATGCTGTATTTATTTTAAGATTTTTAACGCTGCCTTTAATCTTCATTCTTATTACCTCTGCTCATGGGGAACATAGATTCCCTGACCTACTGTTTCTGTTCTTTCGTCAATGGGAACATATTCCCTTGAAAGAGCAACACTCTTGTATGCAGGACGGATAATTCTGCCTGCTGTTGTCATTTCCTCAATTCTGTGTGCTGACCAACCTGCTACGCGTGCAACAGCAAACATAGGTGTAAATAAATCCACAGGAATTTTAAGCATTTCATAAATAAGACCTGAATACATATCAACATTTGCACAAAGAGGTTTCTTAACACCTTTCACGTCAGCAAAAACCTGAGGTGAAAGTGCCTCAATACGGTTAATAAGCTGAAATCTGTCTTCATACTCTGTGCCTTTTACAAATTCTGCTGCCTTTTCACGGAGAAGAACTGCTCTGGGGTCTGAAAGAGTATAAATTGCGTGACCCATACCGTAAATAAGACCTGAACCGTCCCCTGCTTCTTTGTTGATAATCTTCTTGAGATAATCGTAAATTTCGCCGTCTGACTCATGGTTTTTAACGTTTTTGTAAATTTCATCAATCATTGTGTGTGCTTTGATGTTTGCACCACCGTGACGGGGACCTTTAAGAGAACCTATAGCAGCACTGATTGCTGAATATGTATCTGTACCTGATGAAGAAATAACTCTTGTTGTGAAGGATGAGTTGTTACCGCCGCCATGCTCAGCGTGAATGCAAAGGCAAAGGTCCAGAAGTTTTGCTTCCTCGTCAGTGAAGTTTCTGTCTGCTCTTGTGAAACGGAGAATTGATTCAGCAGTTGAGTGTTCTGCTTTGGGCTGGTGGATATACATACTCTTCTTGTAATATGTTCTTCTCTTCACCTGATAAGCATAAGTCATAATTGCAGGAAGCTGTGCAATAAGGTGAATACACTGTCTGAGCATATTACTTACACTTGTTTCATCAGGATTTGAATCATATGAATAAAGTGCAAGTACACTTCTTGCCATTTTATTCATAATATCAGGTGACGGAGCCTTCATAATCATATCTTCAATGAAGTCATCGGGAAGGTCACGGCAAGCAGCTAATGTTGCCCTGAACATTTCAAGCTGTTCTTTTGTAGGAAGTGAACCGAAAATAAGAAGCCATACAACTTCTTCAAATCCGAAGCGGTTTTCTTTCTGACAGTTTCTTACAATATCAGCCATATCATATCCGCGGTATGTAAGTTTGCCTTCCTTGGGAAGTCTTTCACCGTCATTTATGTAATAGCCTTCAACGCTACAGATACGAGTAAGACCTGCCATAACGCCTGTGCCGTCCGAATTTCTCAAGCCTCTTTTTACGCCATAGCGATTAAAGTTATCAGGATCAATCTTGTTATTTTTTCCAAGCTCCTTGCATAAACTGTCCATATAACTGTCGTCAATATATTTAATATAAGTTGACATTTTTCTGCCCCCTATCATTATAGTTACTCTATTATATTTCCTTATATTGTACTATATTTCAGTACCAAAAGTCAAGAAAAAAGGATGGTCATTTATATGAGATTTACTGTGTTTTTAAGCCTTTGTTTGGCACTTTCAATGATTTTTACGCCTCTTATATCAATAAAGATACCTATACAGCCTCAGGAAAACAAAAAACCTGCTTCTGCAGTAGAGGTAAACAGCACCTTAAAAGAAGAAAAAATCACAATAACCAGAAGCAAAACCAACACCAAAGTAACACTTGCAATGAGAGATTATATCGTCGGTGTTGTGAGTGCCGAGATTTCGCCTTTTTACTCTGATGAGGCCATAAAAGCTCAGGCAGTTGCCGCACATACATATGCACTTTATCAGATTTCTCATGATGTTCAGCTTACTGATAATTACAAGAAACATCAGGGGTATATCTCCCCTGAAGAAGCGCAGGAAAAATGGGGAGAAAAATATGAAATTTATTCAAAAAAAATCACCTCGCAGGTAGACGAAGTGATGGACAAAGTTATTACATACGATGGTGAAATTATTCTCCCTGCATATTTTGCGTTATGTTCGGGCAGAACTGAAAACTGCAAGGATATATGGGGTGGTGAAAAGCCATATCTTGTAAGTGTTACAAGTTCGGGTGACGCTTTATCTGAAAATTTAATAAGCACCGTTACTGTGTCAAAAGAAAAATTCACAGCATATTCAGGAACTGACTTCAATGATACTCCCTTAATTGAGCTTTATTGCACAGAATCAGGTGCAGTAAAAACGTTAAACGTAAACGAGAAAGAATTTTCAGGCAGTGATATACAAAGTGCATTCGGTCTGAAGTCAAATAATTTCACCGTAAAATATGCTGATGACAATTTCGTTTTCACCGTAACAGGCAACGGTCACGGTGTTGGAATGAGCCAGTACGGAGCCGATTTTATGGCACGTCAGGGTGCAACGTATGAGGAGATTTTAAAGCATTATTATACAGGAGTTGAAATTGAAGTAATAGATAAAAAGTAAGAGGGAATAAGTGCAGGCGGACTCCGTCCGCACCTGATTATATGGTAAATTATAATTTATCGCTGACATTCCCAAACGTGTCATTCTCGAGCGAAGCGAAGAATCTCGTTTGGGAATGGTTTATGTGTTGCCATTTTGAGATCCTTCGCTGACGCTCAAGGATGACAGCAAAATGGCAAGGTTAGTAACAGGTAAATTATAATTTATGGTTTAAACTTACTATGGGTGCTGTACTGATAATTATAATAAAACTCACATCAGTGATAGTATAAATTTGTCGCTTTGCAAGCGACCAAAGTATAATTAAATATCTCTATAATATAGTCGTAAGGTGAAAACATCTTAGCGACTATATTATTTTTTTTGGAGGTATTTGAAATGAAAAACAACACAACAGAAATGGTATTTATTCTCGATAGAAGCGGTTCAATGTACGGACTTAAAAAAGACACAATCGGCGGATTCAATTCTCTTATAGAAAAACAGAAGTTGATTGACGGCAAGTGTTATGTTTCAACAATTCTTTTTGATGATGAAAGTAAGGTTATTCACGACAGAATTGATTTAAGAAAAGTTCCGCAGATGACTGAAAAAGACTATTATGTGCAAGGATGTACTGCACTCCTTGATGCAGTAGGCGGCGCAATTCATCATATAGGCAATATTCACAAATATGCACGTCGCGAAGATGTACCTGAAAAGACAATGTTTGTTATTATTACAGACGGTATGGAAAACGCGAGCCGCATTTACAGCTCACAGGATGTAAAGCGTATGATAGGGAAGCAGAAAGAAAAATACGGCTGGGAATTTCTTTTCATAGGAGCGAATATTGATGCTGCTTTTGAAGCAGAAAAAATCGGTATTGAAAGAAACCGTGCAGTAAATTATACTGCTTCTCCGGGCTGTACGAAAAATCTTTATAATGTTGTTGAAAAAACAGTAAAAAATTACAGAGAATGTTCTTGTGTGAATGCTGATTGGGCAGATGAAATCAAGTAAAAAAAGGTGACTTCAGTCGGTGAAAATAAATATGTAACAAAAGAGTGAAAAATGTTTGCGAAATAGTTAATTTTATTGACAAACAGACCTGAATTTGATATAATGTAGAAAATCTTATGGCTTAGATTTGCCGAGGGATTGAAGATATATTAAATCAGTTTGTATTTTTGTATCCCTGTCTGTTCTGACGGGGATTTTTTTAGGGAGAATGAGACATGAACTTTGTTTTAAAAAATGCAAAAGTCTATCGTAAAGGCAAGTTCATAAAAGGTGATATTCTTGTAAAAGATGGTCGCCTCAGTCATCTTTTCGGTTTTTCATCCGTTCCTTGTGATGCTGTCGTTTATGACGCTGAAAATTGTATTATTATTCCGGGTCTTGTTGATGTACACGTGCATCTCAGGGAGCCCGGTTTTTCTTTTAAAGAAACGATAAAATCCGGAACAATGGCTGCAGCACATGGCGGTTTTACTCATGTATGTTCAATGCCGAATCTGAATCCGGTGCCTGACACAATGAAGAATCTCAAACAGCAGCTTGATATTATTAAATCCGATGCTGTTATCAAGGTTACACCGTATGGTTCAATTACTGTTGGTCAGATGGGTGACGAGCTTTCTGATATGGATGATATGAAGCACTCTGTTGCAGGTTTTTCTGATGACGGCAAGGGTGTTCAGGAAGCTGAAATGATGATTATGGCAATGGAACAAGCAAAAGCCTGCGGGAAGATGATTGTTGCTCATTGTGAAGATAATTCACTTCTCAGAGGGGGATATATTCACGACGGTGAATATGCTCGTCTCCACGGACACAGAGGTATCTGCTCGGAAAGTGAATATCTTCCCATAAAGCGTGATATACCTATTGCAAAGCGTACGGGTTGTGGCTATCATGTGTGCCACATTTCAACAAAAGAAAGCGTTGAAATTATCAGAAAGGCAAAAAAAGACGGTGTGGATATCTCTTGCGAAACAGCACCTCATTATCTTGTTTTCAACGATATGGATTTAGAAGAAGATGCAAGGTTTAAAATGAATCCTCCCATCAGAAGTGAGGAAGACAGACTTGCACTTATTGAGGGTATTAAAGACGGTACAATTGAAATGATTGCAACTGACCATGCACCTCATTCTGCTGAAGAAAAGGGCAGAGGTCTTGAAAAGAGTCTGATGGGTGTTGTAGGACTTGAAACAGCATTCCCTGTACTCTGGACAGAACTTGTTATGAAGGATGTCATCACAGCAGAGCATCTTGTGAAAATTATGAGCACAAATCCTGCAAAGCGTTTCGGCTTTGAAACAGGACTTGACAATGGTAAGATTGCAGATTTTACAGTTTTTGATGTAACTGAAGAATATGAAATCAATCCCGACGAATTCCTTTCAATGGGCAGAAGCACTCCTTTTGAAGGAAGAAAGGTTTTCGGCAGATGTCTTATGACAGTCTGCGGCGGTGAGGTTGTTTATAACGACATGGAAGGACGGAAAGAATAATGCAACAAACAATATTTGAAATTAAATCTAACGATAAAATTGCAAAAGATGTTTATAAAATGGTGCTGGTCGGCGATACATCTGCTCTTACAAAACCCGGACAGTTTGTAAACATCAAACTTGACGGATTTTTCTTGAGACGTCCTATTTCAGTGTGTGACTACGATGAAAATCTGCTTACACTTATCTATAAAGTTGTAGGCTCAGGTACAGAAGTTATGAGCAAAATGGGTGAGGGCAAAAAGCTCGATGTGCTCACAGGTCTCGGCAATGGTTTTGATACTTCAGAAAGCGGTCAGAATCCCGTTGTTATCGGTGGCGGTGTAGGCGTGCCTCCCATGTTCAATCTAGCAAGGAAGCTGATTGAGGAAGGTAAAAAAGTAACGGCTGTTCTCGGCTTTAATAAAGAAGAAGAAATTTTCTATAAAGATGAATTTGAAAAATTAGGTGCAGAAGTTAAAATCACCACTGTTGACGGTTCAGTAGGTACAAAAGGTTTTGTTACAGACGCAATGAAAGAACTTGATTTTTCATACACTTATTGCTGCGGACCTGAACCGATGCTTAAAGCTGTTTATAACGCATCAGATAAAGATGGTCAGTTCAGTTTTGAAGAAAGAATGGGTTGCGGCTTCGGAGCTTGTATGGGTTGCAGCTGTAAAACAAAATACGGCAACAAACGTATCTGTAAGGAAGGTCCCGTGCTTTGCAAGGAGGAAATAATATGGTAAACACAAAAGTTAATTTATCAGGAATTGAACTTGATAATCCAATAATCCCTGCAAGCGGTACGTTTGGTTTTGGTTATGAATTTGCAGAAATTTATGATATCAATGTTCTTGGTTCACTTTCTTTTAAGGGAACAACGCTTGAACCTCGTTTCGGTAATCCTACACCAAGAATTGCAGAAACAGAAAACGGTATGATTAATTCTGTTGGTCTTCAGAATCCCGGTGTTGAAAAAGTAATTTCAGAGGAGCTTCCTAAACTCCGTGCTTGTTTCAAGAAACCGATTATGGCAAACATCAGCGGTTTCTCAATCGATGAATACAGAATTTGCTGCGAAAAGATTGATAAAGAAGATCAGGTTGAATTTCTTGAAGTTAATGTAAGCTGCCCGAATGTCCACAACGGTGGAATGAGTTTCGGCACTTCTCCCGAAAGTGCAGCTGAGGTAACACGAGCAGTAAAATCAGTTACAAAGAAACCTGTGTTTATTAAACTCAGCCCCAATGTAACTGATATTGTATCAATTGCAAAGGCTTGCGAAGAAGCGGGTGCAGACGGTATCAGCCTTATCAATACGCTTCTTGGTATGAAAATAGATTTGAAAACAAAGAAACCTGTTATTGCAAACAAAATGGGCGGTTTTTCCGGAAATGCAATTTTCCCTGTAGCCGTGAGAATGGTTTACCAGGTTTACGAAGCAGTAAATATTCCGATTATCGGAATGGGTGGTGTTTCAAAAGCAGAAGATGTAATCGAACTTATGCTTGCAGGTGCTACTGCAGTTGAAGTAGGTGCCGCAAACCTTGTTGAACCTTTTGCTTGCAAGAACATAATCGAGGATTTACCTCGCGTTATGGCTAAATACGGTATTAATAATTTAAATGATATAATAGGAGGAGCACACTAATGGGAAAAGATGTAATTATTGCGTGTGATTTTGATGGTAAGGAGGAAGTGCTTAAGTTTCTTGACAAGTTCACGGGAAGAAAACCTTTCGTGAAAATCGGTATGGAACTGTATTATTCTGCAGGCCCTGAAATTGTTAAAGAAATCAAAGCAAGAGGTCACAAGATTTTCCTCGACCTTAAACTTCATGATATTCCGAACACAGTAAAAAAATCAATGGCAGTTTTGTCAAAATTGGATGTTGATATGTGTAACCTCCATGCAGCAGGTACAGTTGCAATGATGGAAGCAGCAATTGAAGGTCTTACACGTCCCGACGGCACAAGACCTCTCCTTATCGCAGTTACACAGCTTACTTCAACAAGCGAAGAAAGAATGAAAGAAGATTTACTTATCGATAAACCTATCGACGAAGTTATTATGCACTATGCTTCACGTGCAAAAGTAGCAGGTCTTGACGGTGTTGTATGTTCACCTCTTGAGGCAAGCAAAGTTAAAGATGTTTGCGGTAAAGAATTTCTTACAGTAACACCCGGTGTGCGTTTTGCAGACGGTGATGTAGGTGACCAGGTAAGAATTGCAACTCCCGAAAGAGCAAAAGAAATCGGCTCTGACTACATTGTTGTGGGCAGACCTATTACACAGGCTGAAGACCCGGTTGCTGCATACGAAAGATGCATCAGAGAATTTGTTGATTAATTGTTTGTTGAATATATAGTTTAATATAAAGGAGAAAGAAATTATGGAAAGACTTATTGCAGAAGATTTGCTCTCTATCAGAGCTGTATTTTTCAGACCGGACGAGCCCTTTACATGGGCAAGCGGTATCAAAAGCCCCGTATATTGCGATAACAGACTTACTCTTACAGCTCCCAAAGTAAGAAACGATGTTGAAAACGCACTTGCAGAAACAATCAAAAAAGAATATCCCGAATGTGAAGTTCTTATGGGCACAAGCACAGCAGGTATTGCTCATGCTGCTATCACAGCTCACATCCTCGGTCTTCCCATGGGTTATGTTCGCTCAGGTTCAAAGGACCACGGCAGACAGAACCAGATTGAAGGTAAACTTGAAAAAGGACAGAAAGTTGTAGTTGTTGAAGACCTTATTTCAACAGGCGGCAGTGTTATTGAAGTAGTTAATGTTCTTCGTGAAGCAGGTGCAGAAGTTCTCGGTATCGTAAGTATTTTTACATACGGTATGCAGAAAGGCCTTGACAGACTTGCTGCAGCAGACGTTAAAAATGTATCACTCACTAACTTTGATGTTATTGCGAATGTTGCTGCTGAAACAGGTTATATCAAAAAAGAAGACGTTGAAAGACTTATTAAATTCAGAAATAATCCTTCAGACGAAAGCTGGATCGGGTGAGTAAATATGAGAAGTCTTATTGATATTAAAGACCTGTCTGTTGAAGAAATAGACGAACTTATTGAAAAGGCAAATGATATCATAGAAAATCCCAAAAAATATGCACATGCTTGTGACGGACTTAAGCTTGCAACACTTTTCTTTGAGCCTTCAACAAGAACAAGACTCAGCTTTGAAGCTGCAATGTATGAACTGGGCGGCAATGTTTTAGGTTTCTCTGAAGCACAGTCAAGTTCTGCAGCAAAAGGTGAAAGCGTTTCCGATACAGTTAAAACTGTTAGTTGTTATGCTGACATTATTGCTATGCGTCACCCTAAAGAAGGTGCACCTCTTGTTGCTTCAAAGAAAGCATCAGTGCCGATTATCAATGCAGGTGACGGTGGTCATAATCATCCTACACAGACACTTACAGACCTGCTTACAATTCATCGTGAAAAAGGCAGATTTGATAATCTTACAATCGGTTTTTGCGGTGACCTGAAATTCGGCAGAACAGTTCATTCGCTTATTGAAGCAATTTCAAGATATAAGAATATAAAAGTTGTCCTTATTTCTCCTGTGGAGCTTAAACTCCCCAGCTACATCAAGCACGATGTATTAAGAGCACACAATATTGAATATGTGCAGACAACAAATCTCGAAGAAGTTATGCCCACACTTGATATTCTTTATATGACACGAGTTCAGCGTGAAAGATTCTTCAATGAAGATGACTATGTAAGACTTAAAGACAGTTATATTCTTACACCTGAAAAACTTGTCAGTGCAAAAGAAGATTTGTGTATTATGCATCCGTTGCCGAGAGTTAATGAAATTTCAACAGAAATCGATAATGACAGCAGAGCTTGTTATTTCAAACAGGTACTTAACGGCAAATTTATCAGAATGGCTCTTATTCTTAAACTTCTGGGGGTGGAATAATTGATAGTTGATGCAATTAAAAACGGAATTGTAATTGACCATATAACTGCAGGACACGCAATGGAGTTGTACTCAATTCTTGAGCTTGATAAACTTGATTGTACTGTTGCAGTTTTAAAGAACGTACCCAGCAAGAAAAAGGGTAAAAAGGACATTATCAAGATTGATACACTCCTTGATGTCGATTTTGATGTTTTAGGATATGTTGACCCTAATATCACAGTCAGCATTATTAAAGACGGTGTTGTTGAAAAGAAGCTTGATATGAAACTTCCGTCAACTGTTACTAATGTTATAAGATGTAAAAATCCCCGTTGTATAACATCAACAGAGCAGGAACTTGACCACATTTTCAAACTCACAAATGCAGATAAGAAAATTTACAGATGTATTTATTGTGAAAGTCAGGCAAAATAAAAAACTGATAAAAAATAAGTCAGAATTACGCTTTTTTTGTTATTAAAAACGTTGACTATGTGTTCAGCAATAATGTATAATTATTGTATTATGTCAATATGTGTTTTTTTACAACAGACCTATCAGGCAGTTCTGTCTTTATCAAAGGGATAAAGAACTGCCTTTATTTGATTCAGGAGGAAATAACAATGAAAAAAGTTGCTATTATCATGGGCAGTGACAGTGACCTGCCTGTTATTGAAAAAGGCATTGCAAAATTAGAAGAATTCGGCATAGATTTTGAAGTGCACGTTTTTTCAGCACATAGAACACCTGTTGAAGCAAAAGTGTTCTCTGAAACTGCAAGAGAAAACGGTTTTGGTGTGATTATTGCTGCAGCAGGTATGGCTGCACATCTTGCAGGTGCTATTGCTGCTAACACAACATTGCCTGTTATCGGCATTCCTGTAAAATCAACAAACCTTGACGGTATGGACGCTCTTCTTTCAACTGTTCAGATGCCTACAGGTATTCCTGTTGCAACAGTTGCAATCAATGGTGCAGCAAATGCAGCACTTCTTGCTATTGAAATTCTTGCAGTAACAGATGCAGAACTTGCTGCAAAGCTTGATGCAATGAGAAAAGAAGGCGCAGAAACTGTTCTTAAAAAGGACGCTGCAATTTCAGCAAAATACTCAAAATAAGCAAATTACTCAAAATAAGGTGATGTAAATGGGCGGCTTTTTCGGCGCAGTATCAAACAGAGATTGCGTTATAGACGTTTTCTTCGGCGTTGACTACCACTCACATCTTGGCACAAGACGTGGCGGTATGGCAGCTTACGATGAAAAAATCGGTCTGCAACGTGAAATTCATAATATAGAGAATTCTCCTTTCAGAACTAAATTCGAAGGAATTACAGAAGAAATGAAAGGTAATTCATGCATCGGTTGTATAAGTGATAATGACCCACAGCCTCTGCTTATGCGTTCTAAACTCGGTGTGTATGCAATCTGTAATATAGGCACAATCAATAACGCAGATGAATTAGTAGATAAATATTTGTGTGAAGGCGGTCATTTCACAGCGATGACCGGAGGCAAGATTAACTCAACAGAACTTGTTGCAGCCTTAATCGGTACAAAACCCAGTTTTGTTGAGGGCATTAAATTTGTTCAGGAAGTCATTGACGGTTCAATGTCAATTCTTATTCTTCTTGAAGGCGGTACAATTATTGCCGCAAGAGATAAACTTGGAAGAATCCCTGTTATTATAGGTAAAGATGATGACGGTTACTGTGTAACATTTGAAAGCTTTGCTTACGATAAATTAGGTTATTCCTTTGAAAAAGAATTAGGTCCGGGTGAAATTGTTTCTATCACTGCAGACAAAATCGAAGTTTTATCTGAACCTGGTGAAGAAATGAAAATATGTGCATTTCTGTGGACATATTACGGATATCCTACTTCTACTTATGAAGGAGTGAATGTTGAAGCTATGCGTTGCCGTAACGGTGCAATTATGGCTGAAACAGATAAAAATAACGGAGTAGCACAAGACCTTGACTATGTTGCAGGTGTTCCTGATTCAGGTACTCCTCACGCAATTGGTTATGCAAATGTAAGCAGTGCTGATTTTGCACGACCGTTCATTAAATATACACCTACATGGCCGAGAAGTTTTATGCCTTCAAATCAGAAGGAACGTAACAAAGTTGCGAAAATGAAACTTGTTCCCGTCCATGAACTTATTGAAAATAAGAAGCTTCTTTTCGTTGATGACAGTATTGTACGTGGTACACAGCTTCGTGAAACTGTTGAATTCCTTTATGAAAATGGTGCAAAAGAAGTTCACATACGTTCTGCTTGTCCTCCCATTATGTATGGCTGTAAATATCTTAATTTCTCACGCAGCACATCAGAAATGGAACTTATCGCAAGACAGACAATAATGGAGCTTGAAGGTGAAGACGGCGTCAACTATATTGATGAATATATTGACGGTAACACAGAAAGAGGCAAAAAAATGCGTGAAGCAATCTGTAAAAAACTTCATTTTTCATCACTTGATTATCAGTCCCTTGAAGGTGTAATCAAATCTATCGGTTTACCTGCATGTAAGATTTGTACTTACTGCTGGAACGGTAAAGAATAAGTAAATTAATTATTTTATATATTGAAAGGAAGATTGACGTGAATAATTCTAAATCTGACAGCTACGCATCAGCAGGTGTTGACATTACTGCCGGCTACAAAGCAGTTGAACTTATGAAACAGCACATTGCAAGAACAATTACTAAAGGTGCTGCATCTGATATCGGCGGTTTCGGCGGACTTTTTGAACTTGATCTTACAGGCATCACACGTCCTGTACTTGTAAGCGGTACAGACGGTGTTGGTACAAAGTTAAAACTCGCATTTATTATGGATAAACATGACACAGTAGGTATCGATTGCGTTGCTATGTGCGTAAACGATATTATCTGCTGCGGTGCAAAACCTTTGTTCTTCCTTGACTATATTGCTTGCGGTAAGAATGTTCCTGAGAAAATTGCAAGTATCGTTTCAGGTGTTGCTGAAGGTTGCGTTCAGTCAGGTGCATCACTTATCGGTGGTGAAACAGCAGAAATGCCCGGTTTCTATCCCATCGACGAATATGACCTTGCAGGCTTCTCAGTAGGCGTTGTTGACAGAGAAAAAGTTGTTGATAACTCAACAGTTAAAGAAGGCGACGCTATTATTGCTCTTAAATCAAGCGGTGTTCATTCAAACGGTTTCTCACTTGTAAGAAAAGTTTTTGATGTTGAAAATGCTGACATCAAAACTCCCAACGAAAAACTTGGTGGCAAGTCAATCGGTGAAACACTTCTTACTCCTACAAAGATTTATGTAAAACCTGTACTTGCTCTTCTTGAAGAAGTTAAAGTTAAAGCTATTTCTCACATCACAGGTGGTGGCTTCTACGAAAATATTCCGAGAAGTATTCCTAAAGGTTTCGGTGCAAAAATTAAGAGAAGTGACGTTCAGGTTCTTCCGATTTTTGAACTTATTGCTGAAACAGGTAACATCCCTGAAAGAGACATGTTCAACACATTCAATATGGGTGTTGGTATGAGCATCGTTGTAGCTAAAGAAGATGCAGATAAAGCAATTGAAATTCTCCGCGCAAACGGTGAAGACGCTTATCTCCTCGGTGAAGTTGTTAAATCCGAAGAGGGTGTTATCATTGAGTAAAAAGAATATTGCCGTTCTTGTTTCAGGCGGCGGAACAAACCTTCAGAGTCTTATTGATTGTCAGAAGAACGGATATTTCGGTGAGAGTGAAATAACTCTTGTTGTTGCATCAAAGCCGGGCGTTTACGCTCTTGACAGAGCAGCAAATGCAGGAATAAAAGGCACTGTTCTTGCAAGACGTGATTTTGAAGATATTGCTTCCTACTCAAAAGCACTTGTTGAAACATTGCAGGGTGCTGATATCGATTTAGTTGTTCTTGCAGGTTTCCTTACAATAATTGATGAACAGGTTTATGAAGCTTTCCCCAACAGAATCATAAACGTTCATCCGGCACTTATTCCGTCATTCTGCGGCAAAGGTTATTACGGTCTTCACGTACACGAAGCAGCACTCGCAAAAGGTGTTAAAGTTTCGGGAGCTACGGTTCATTTCGTAACGCCTGAATGTGATGCCGGTCCTATCATTCTTCAGAAAGCTGTTGAAGTGAAACAGGGTGATACTCCCGAAACACTTCAGAAAAGGATTATGGAAGAAGCAGAATGGAAAATATTGCCCCTTGCAGTAAAGCTTTTCTGTGAGGATAAAATAACAGTTGAAAATAACATTGTGATTATAGACGAAAGGGATTGAAGATATGGAGATTAAAACTATAGCTAATGAACTTAATTCTCTTGCTTATCACGGCAGAGGAATTATTATCGGCAAAAGTTCTGACGGCAAAAAAGCTGTAACTGCTTATTTCATTATGGGCAGAAGTGAAAACAGCCGTAACCGTGTTTTCGTTGCAGAAGGCGATGCTATGAGAACTAAAGCTTTTGACGAATCAAAAATGACAGATCCTCATCTTATTATTTATTATCCCGTAAGAGTTCTCGGTAATAAAACTATCGTTACAAACGGTGATCAGACAGATACTCTTTACGACCTTATGGATAAACAGATGACTTTTGAACAAGCTCTTCGTACAAGAGAATTTGAAGACGATGCTCCTAACTTTACTCCCAGAATCTCAGGTATTATCCGCCTTGAAAACGATGGTATGAATTATGCAATGTCAATTCTTAAGAGTGCAGAAGGTGACGATTCATCCTGCGAAAGATTTACTTATGCATACTCAAATCCCATCGCAGGTAAAGCAAAATTCATCCATACATATAACTGTGACGGAAATCCGCTTCCCTCATTTGAAGGTGAACCCAAAACACTCGAACTTCCCGATGTTTCAATCGATGAACTCACAGATCTTATCTGGACAAACTTGAATGAAGATAATAAAGTTTCACTTTTTGTAAGATACATTGATATCGAATCAGGTGAAGCAGAAACAAGAATTGTTAATAAAAACAAATAATCAGGAGGCAGATTATGAAAGAATTTGAACTTAAATACGGTTGTAATCCAAACCAGAAACCTGCAAAAATATTTATGTCAGACGATAGCGATCTGCCCATTGAAATTTTAAACGGCAGACCCGGTTTCATTAACTTTCTTGATGCCTTTAACAGCTGGCAGTTAGTTAAAGAGATCAAAGAAGCTTTAGGTGAAGTTGCGGCTACATCATTTAAGCACGTCAGTCCCACATCAGCAGCAATTGGTACTAAACTTCCCGAAAGCCTTAAAAAAGCATGTTTTGTTGATGATATTGAAGGTCTTGATGATTCTCCCTTGGCTTGTGCATATGCAAGAGCGAGAGGTACAGACAGAATGTCTTCTTTCGGTGACTGGATTGCACTTTCAGACGTTTGCGACGTAACAACAGCAAAGCTTATTGCTCGCGAAGTTTCAGATGGTGTTATTGCTCCCGGTTATGAACCCGAAGCACTTGAAATTCTTAAAGGTAAGAGAAAAGGCAGCTACAATATCGTTAAAATTGACCCAGATTATGTTCCAAATCCTATCGAACATAAGGATGTTTTCGGTATTACATTTGAACAGGGCAGAAATGAATTCAAAATCAATGAAGAACTTCTTTCAAACCTTGTTACTGAAAATAAAGATGTACCTGACAGTGCAAAGAGAGACCTTATCATCGCTCTTATCACTCTTAAATATACACAGTCAAACTCAGTTTGCTATGCAGTTGACGGACAGGCTATCGGTGTAGGTGCAGGTCAGCAGTCAAGAATTCATTGCACACGTCTTGCAGGTAACAAAGCAGACATCTGGCATCTTCGTCAGCATCCCATGGTGCTTGAACTTCCTTTCCTTGACACAATCGGCAGACCTGACCGTGACAATGTAATCGATGTTTACATTTCTGATGATTATGAAGATGTACTTGCTGACGGTAACTGGCAGAAATTCTTCAAAACACAGCCCGCACCTCTTACAAGAGAACTTAAGAAAGAATATCTTTCATCTCTTTCAGGTGTTGCACTCGGTTCAGATGCATTTTTCCCCTTTGACGATAACATTGAACGTGCAAAGAGAAGTGGTGTTTCTTATATCGCACAGCCCGGCGGTTCAATCAGAGATGATGTTGTAATTAACTGCTGTAATAAATACAATATGACTATGTCATTTACAGGAATGAGATTATTCCACCACTAATTGAATGTAATGTACTAAGGAGATTATTATAAAATGAACTTTTTTGATGAACTCGCAAATTATGACAGCGAAGTATTTTCAGCTTGCGACCTTGAACTGAAAAGACAGCAGCACAATATTGAGCTTATTGCTTCAGAAAATATTGTTTCTAAAGCAGTTCTTCTTGCTGCAGGTACAGTTCTTACAAACAAATACGCTGAAGGTTATCCCACAAAGAGATACTACGGCGGCTGTGAAAAGGTTGATATAGTTGAAGATATTGCAAGAGACAGAGCAAAAAAACTTTTTGGTGCAGAACATGCAAACGTTCAGCCTCACAGCGGTGCAAACGCAAACCTTGCTGCATTCTTTGCTCTTCTTGAATGTGGCGACACGGTTATGGGTCTTAACCTTGCAAATGGCGGACACCTTTCTCACGGTTCACCGGTAAACATTTCAGGTAAATACTTCAATGTTGTTCCTTATGGTGTTGCAGATGACACCGAAATGATTGACTATGAAGAAATGCGAAGAATTGCAATTGAATGCAAACCCAAGATGATTGTTTCCGGTGCAAGCGCATACTCAAGAACACTCGATTTTGCTAAAATCAGAGAAATCTGTGACGAAGTCGGTGCATATATGATGGTTGATATTGCACACATTGCAGGTCTTGTTGCTGCAGGTCTTCATCCCAGTCCGGTGCCATATGCAGATGTTGTAACTTCAACAACTCATAAGACTCTTCGTGGTCCTCGTGGCGGTCTTATTCTTTGTAAAGAACAGTATGCAAAGCAGATTGATAAGGCTGTTTTCCCCGGCACACAGGGCGGACCTCTTATGCATATCATTGCTGCTAAAGCAGTTGCTTTTGGTGAAGCGCTTAAACCTGAATTCAAAGAATATCAGGCACAGGTTGTTAAAAACGCCGCTGTACTCTGTCAGGCAATGAAAGATGAAGGCTTCAGAATTGTATCTGACGGTACAGATAACCACCTTATGCTCGTTGACCTTACTCCTTTTGATATTACAGGTAAAGAACTTGAGAGAAGACTCGATGAAGTTCATATTACAGTAAATAAAAACACAATCCCCAACGAAAAACAGAGTCCTTTTGTAACGAGCGGTATCAGAGTAGGTACTCCTGCAGTTACTTCACGTGGCTTTAAAGAAGCAGAAATGCATCTTATTGCAAAGTGGATTAAGCTCGTTGCAACTGATTTTGAAAATTCAAAAGAAAAGATTGCTGAAGAAGTAATGGCTCTTTGTGAAAAGTTCCCGATTTATCAGTAATTTATTGGAGGTATACCGATGAAACTTTTAGTTGTCGGTGGTGGCGGACGTGAACATGCTATCATTAAAAAACTTAAAGAAAATAAAGATGTAGAAAAAATTTATGCACTTCCCGGTAACGGCGGTATTGCAGAGGATGCAGAATGTGTAGCTATCGGTGCTAAGGATATTGAAAAACAGGTAGAATTTGCAAAAGAAAACGGTATTGATTTTGCAGTAGTTGCTCCTGATGATCCTCTTGTTCTTGGAGCAGTTGATGCATTAAATGAAGCAGGCATCAAATGCTTCGGACCGAAGAAAAATGCTGCGATAATTGAAGGTAGCAAAGTTTTTTCAAAAAATCTTATGAAAAAATACGGCATCCCGACTGCAGAATATGAAGTTTTTTCAAATGCAGAAGATGCACTTAAATATATCGAAACTTGTCCTATTCCCACTGTTATCAAAGCAGACGGTCTTGCTCTCGGTAAAGGCGTAATTATTGCGATGAGCCGCGAAGAAGCTGTTGACGCAGTTAAGGAAATTATGGAAGATAAAGTTTTCGGTGAAAGCGGTAACAACATCGTTATTGAGGAATTCCTGACAGGTCCTGAAGTTTCGGTACTTTCTTTCACAGACGGCAAAACAGTTGTTCCTATGATTTCTTCAATGGACCACAAACGTGCTCTTGATAATGACGAAGGTCTTAACACAGGCGGTATGGGTACAGTAGCTCCAAACCCTTATTACACAGCTGATGTTGCAAAAGAATGTATGGAGAAAATTTTCCTTCCCACAATCAATGCGATGAAAGCAGAGGGCAGAGAATTCAAAGGTTGCCTTTATTTCGGTCTTATGATTACAGAAAAGGGTCCGAAAGTTATCGAATATAACTGCCGTTTCGGTGACCCTGAAACACAGGTTGTACTTCCTTTACTCGAAAGCGATTTGCTTGATATAATGGTTGCTTGTGCAGATGGCACACTTACTGAAGAAATGGTAAAATTTGCAGATAAAAATGCTTGTTGCGTTGTTATGGCTTCAGATGGATATCCCAAGAAATATGCAACAGGATTTGAAATTAAAGCAGAAAAATCTGATGATTATGAGCTTTATATTGCTGGTGCAAAACTTTCTGATGACGGTAAACTTTTAACGGGCGGCGGACGTGTTCTCGGCGTTGTTTCAACAGACGAAACACTTAAAGGTGCAGTTGAAAAAGCTTATAAATCAGTTGAAAAAGTAAGTTTTGACAATGCTTTTTACAGAAAAGATATCGGCAAAAGAGCACTCTTGAAAACGGAGGAATAAAAAATGGTTTACAGAATTTTTGTTGAAAAAAAACCCGGACTTGAAAATGAAGCAAACGAACTCAAGCATGATCTTCGTTCACTTCTTTCAATCAAAGGTCTTGAAAAATTAAGACTTTTCAACAGATACGACGTTGAAAACATCGACGCAGATTTGTTTGAAAAAAGCAAGATGACAGTTTTTGCTGAACCTCAGCTTGATAATATCAGTGATGATTTTTCAGACGAAAACGCAATTGTTTTTGCTACTGAATATCTTCCCGGTCAGTTTGACCAGCGTGCTGATTCTGCTGCTCAGTGTATCCAGATTATTTCACAGGGCGACAGACCTCTCGTAAGAACAGCAAAAGTTTATGCACTTTATGGTGATATTTCTGATGCAGAACTTGCTGAAATTAAAAAATACGTAATCAACCCCGTTGAATCACGCGAAGCTTCTCTTGAAAAGCCTGAAACACTTGCTGTTGATTACGAAATTCCCACAGAAGTTGAAACACTTGATGGTTTCCTTGATTTAGATGCAGACGGTCTTGCACAGTTTGTTAAATCTTACGGCCTTGCAATGGACAATGACGATATTAAATTCTGTCAGGATTATTTCAAAACTGAAAACAGAAATCCCACAATCACTGAAATCAGAATGATTGATACATATTGGTCAGACCATTGCCGTCATACAACTTTCCTTACAACTATTGACAGCGTTAAGTTTGAAGATGAACTTATCGAAAACGCATGGAAAGAATATATCGCAAAACGTGAAGAACTTGGCAGAACAAAACCCATCAACCTTATGGATGTTGCAACTCTTGCAACAAGAGTTCTCAAAGCAAACGGCAAACTTCCCAAGCTTGATGAATCAGAAGAAATCAATGCTTGTACAGTTAAAATGACAGTTGACGTTGACGGAGTGGATGAAGAATGGCTTCTTCTCTTTAAAAACGAAACTCATAACCATCCCACAGAAATTGAACCTTTTGGTGGTGCAGCAACTTGTATCGGTGGTGCTATCCGTGACCCGCTTTCAGGCCGTTCATATGTTTACGGTGCTATGCGTGTTACAGGTGCAGGCAACCCCTTAAAGAGTGTTGCAGAAACAATGAAAGGTAAACTTCCACAAAGAAAAATTGTAAGAACTGCAGCAGCAGGTTACTCATCATATGGTAATCAGATTGGTCTTGCTACAGGTCAGGTTGATGAACTTTACCACGATGGCTACGTTGCAAAGAGAATGGAAATCGGTGCAGTTGTAGCAGCAGCACCTGCTAAAAATGTTCGTCGTGAACGTCCTGAAGATGGCGATGTTGTTATTCTTCTCGGTGGTAGAACAGGCCGTGACGGTTGTGGCGGTGCAACAGGTTCTTCAAAATCTCATACCCTTGAATCTCTTGAATCATGTGGCGCAGAAGTTCAGAAGGGTAATGCTCCTGAAGAAAGAAAACTTCAGAGACTCTTCAGAAACGCTGAAGCATCATATCTCATTAAACGTTGTAATGACTTCGGTGCAGGCGGTGTTTCAGTTGCTATCGGTGAACTTGCTGACGGTCTTGAAATCGACCTTAACAAAGTTCCCAAGAAATATGACGGTCTTGATGGTACAGAACTTGCAATCAGCGAAAGCCAGGAAAGAATGGCTGTTGTTGTTGAAGCAAAAGACGTTGCACGTTTCCTTGAACTTGCAGCTCTTGAAAACCTTGAAGCAACTCCTGTTGCAACAGTTAAGGCTGAACCTCGTCTTGTAATGCATTGGAATGGAAAGACAATTGTTGACCTTTCAAGAGAATTCCTTAACTCAAACGGTGCTGAAAAGCACATCGATATTGCGCCCGTTAAACCCGAGTGCTATAAGAAAGCTGTTGAAGGTTCATTCACAGAAAACCTTGAGGCACTGGCAGATGACCTTAATGTTTGCTCAAAGAGAGGTCTTTCAGAAAGATTTGACTCAACAATCGGTGCAGGCACAGTACTTATGCCTTTCGGCGGTAAACATCAGCAGACTCCCATTCAGGCAATGGTACATAAGGTATCAACTGAAAAAGCAAAAACTAACAGCTGTTCACTTATGTCATGGGGTTATAACCCGTTTATTGCTTGTAAGAGCCCTTATCATTCAGCATATCTTGCAGTTGTTGAATCAGTTTCAAAACTTATTGCAACAGGTGCAAAATTTGAAGATGTGTATCTTACATTCCAGGAATATTTTGAGAAACCTCTCAAATCTCCTCAGCGTTGGGGTAAACCGCTTTCAGCACTTCTTGGTGCATTCAAAGCACAGCTTGATTTCCAGATTGCTTCAATCGGCGGTAAAGACTCAATGAGTGGTTCATTCGAAGATATCGATGTTCCTCCCACTCTTGTTTCTTTCGCAGTAACAACAGAAAAAGTTCAGAGCATCGTTTCTCCTGAATTCAAAGCAGCAGGCCATAATGTATGCCTTCTTAAACCTGAATTCGACGAAAACGGTCTTCCTGTTACAGCATCTCAGCTTGCGGTATTTGATAAAGTTAACGAACTTCTTTCATCAGGTAAAGCAGTTGCTGCATACACACCCACTCTTGGCGGTGTTGCAGAAGCAGTTATGAAGATGTGCTTCGGTAACGATATCGGCTTTGAATATAGTGCTGATATTTCAAACGACGAAATCTTCGGTTATAACTATGGTGCATTTGTTCTTGAAATGGCTGACGATACACAGGTTGGTATTCTTCTTGGTAAAACTACAGAAGAAAAAGCAATTGTCAAAGGTGAAGAAAAGGTTTGCCTTAAAAATCTTCTCAAGATTTATGAAGATAAACTTGAACCTATCTATTCTTGTAACATTGAAACAGAAGGCAAGGAAATTCCTGCATTCTCTTTCGAAGCAACAGAAAGAAAAGCTCCCGCTATTAAAGTTGCAAAACCGAAAGTACTTATTCCTGTATTCCCCGGTACAAACTGTGAATATGACTCAGCAAAAGCTATGGAATATGCAGGTGCAGAAGCAGAAATCATTGTTCTTAACAACCTTACTGCAGATGGTATCACAAGAAGCGTAGAAAGATTCGCAAAATCACTTGAAACTGCACAGATGATTTTTGTTCCCGGTGGTTTCTCAGGCGGTGACGAACCCGACGGTTCAGGTAAATTCATCACAGCGTTCTTCCGTAACGCTGCAGTTAAAGAGGGTGTTACAGACCTTCTTGAAAACCGTGATGGTCTTATGTGCGGTATCTGTAACGGCTTCCAGGCACTTATCAAACTCGGTCTTGTACCTTATGGTAAGATTATTGACACAGATGAAAACTGTCCCACACTTACATTCAATACAATCGGTCGTCACCAGTCAAGACTTGTAAGAACAAGAATCGCTTCTAATAAGTCTCCCTGGCTCGCAGCAACAAATGTAGGCGATGTTTACACAGTGCCGATTTCACACGGTGAAGGTCGTTTCCTTGCAAGTGAAGAACTTGTCAAGAAACTTGCTGAAAACGGACAGATTGCTACTCAGTATGTAGATCTTGAAGGTAATCCCACAGACGATATCCACTTTAACCCCAATAACTCTGTATGTGCTATTGAAGGTATTACTTCACCTGACGGCAGAGTATTCGGTAAAATGGGTCACTCTGAACGTAAAGGCTTCGGACTTTACAAAAATGTTGATGGTATCTACGATATGCAGATGTTTGAATCAGCAGTTAAATACTTTAAATAATTTACTTTCAGCGGAGATTTCAACATCTCCGCTGTTTTTCGGAAGGATTAATAAATGGAAAAATCTTTTGAAAATCTCTATTTGTCACCTGAACTGAAACGTGCAGTAGACGAAATGGGATTTAATGAAATGACTGATATTCAGTCACAGGCAATACCGCTTATCCGCACAGGTTGCGATGTTATCGGCCGTTCACAGACCGGTACAGGTAAAACTGTAGCTTTTGCAATTCCTGCTCTTGAAACTATTGATACAAGCCTTGAGAAGGTACAGATTATAATTCTGTGTCCCACACGTGAGCTTGCTATGCAGGGTGCAGGGGAGATAAAGAAACTTTCCCGTTTTATGAATGGTGTTCGTGTCTGTGATGTTTATGGCGGAGCAGCTATGGACAGACAGATTACAAAAATTAAAAGAGCGAATATTGTAATCGGTACACCGGGCAGAATTATGGACCATATGCGCAGAAGAACACTCAAACTTCACGACGTGAAAATGGTTGTTCTTGATGAAGCAGATGAAATGCTCAGTATGGGCTTCAGGGAAGATATCGAAGAAATACTTTCACATACTCCTGATGACAGACAGACTGTTCTTTTTTCTGCAACTATGCCCAAAGAGATTCTTGATATTACTGAAAAATTCCAGCGAGACCCGGTGATGATTGAAATCAAATCGCGTAGTCTTACTGTTGAGCATATAAAACAGCATTATATTGAAGTGCCTATGGGGAAAAAGATGGATGCACTTAATATGCTTCTTAATTATTTTTCACCTAAAAGGGCGATGATTTTCTGTAATACTAAAGCAATGGTTGAGGATTTGGGAAAATATCTTAAAGAAAATAACTTTAATTCAGAAAGCCTTCACGGTGATATGCAGCAATCATCACGTACACGTGTTATGGATTCTTTCAAAGGCGGTTTAAGTAATATTCTTATTGCTACTGACGTTGCTGCACGAGGTATCGATGTAAATGATATAGATTTTGTGTTTAACTATGATATTCCACAGAACAGAGAATATTATGTGCATCGCATCGGGCGTACGGGTAGAGCAGGTAAAGACGGTACTGCAATTACAATCTGCAGCGGCAGAAGACAGATAACTTCAATTAAAGATATTGCACGCAGTACAAAGTCTGAAATTGAACAGCTTGATTTACCAAGCACTGATGACTTAAGAAATAAATTAATTGAGAGAGAGCTTACAGACCTAGAAGATAAGCTTGAAATCAATGCTGATGACAGATACAACAAGATTCTCAACGATCTTCTGAGTAAAGGTCTTTCACTTTACGAGTTGAGTGCAAAACTTCTGCAGATAATTATGGGTGAAAAAATGGAACAGATTTCATCACTTGAATCTTTCGGTAAAAAACAGAGAGGCAATGATGAAGATTTTGTAAAAATCCGTGTTTCAATCGGCAGGGCGAAAAAAGTAGCACCTAATCATGTTCTTTGTGCAGTTGCTGACAGAACAGGCATTTCAGGCAGAGAAATAGGCAAAATTGAAATTTATGATGAATACACTCTGGTTGGTATTCCTAAAGATAAAGTTGACGAAATCGTGATGAAAATGGTTGGTTGTAAGATTAACGGTTTTGCAGTCGACACACGTGTTTATTATGATTCGAAACCTAAGGTAAAGCCTGAAAAACATCAGAAAAGTTCTGCTAAAGAAAAGCAGAAACCGAGAAAAGACAATAAGAAAGATTATAGTAAAGAAAAGTCTTTCAGAAAACCAAGAGATAAATCAAAAGCTAAAAAAAGAAGATGAAAATATCCCTCAACACTCATTGAATGTTGAGGGATACACTTATTTTTCAAGAGATATAAGCATTTCAGTCAGTTCATCATAAAAATTATGGACATATTCTTTGCTTGAGAAAAGACCGATTGGTGTTCCATGGTCACCTGTAATAGTGGGCATTATATTCCATACACCGCCAATGATTTTACCATCGTATTCTTTTGAAGGTTCATCTATCGGATTTTTCGCAGAAACAGTGTCGACCAGACCATCATTTGCACGCCAACTTTCGTCAAAAGTGATTCCGTATGCGTCATCAGGTAAACCGTAGAACCAAAGTAACATTGAGGTTATTATAAGAAACGGGAAATCAGTTTTCGTTGGCAAATGAAGCTTTTTACTTGTTGCATCTGATGTATAGCAAAAATAATTGATGTTTTCACTGAGCTGTGTGTATTGATTCAGTTGTTGTGCACCCTCAAAAGATAGGTCAGATATAACAGTATCATCTGACGATGAAAACTTATTCAAAGATGTAAAAAAGCCATCTGCAGTAGGTTTTTTACCGGGAATATTTGTTAAACCGAAATGTTCAAGATGAAAATCAACGAGTATTCCGTTGAGAAAACTTCGGCCAAGAATAGCTGCATATGTATTTGCGACAGCTTTAAGCAACGGCTTCAGCCCTAAATCTGTTCCGACATCATATGCTATAGTGCCATTATTTGGTGAACAAATTGTTGTAACACTTTCTACGAGATAGTCCTTGCCGCCCGTGAAAAGTGGTGAAATAGAGTCGGAGTCTGTTGCTTTAATTTCATTCTGATCGCCATATGCAAGTAAATGTGCTAACAAGCGTATACCTTGTCCTCCATGGCTATGGCCGATGAGATGAACTTTTTTATCATTACTCCAACCTTCAAAAACCGGTTCACTGTAGGTTCGACCAAAGCGTCTGTGACCATGCAAAACAGAATGCGCTTCTCCGTAGTCAACGGTGGTTCCTGTAAGTTGTGCGTAAATTTCACAGGCGTTGTCCCAGGCACTCGAAATCGGACCTACAGATACATCATAGGCTTCAATATTGTTATTTTCAAGATAGTCCACAATACTGCCTGTTGTACCACCCCAGTAAGGTGCAATTTTGTTGATGCCTTCATCTCTGCCCCAGCCGAACATACCATGTACAAAAATAAACGGATATTCATTTTTGTATTCAATACTTTCAGCATTTGCAATTACTGTACCTGATAATACAACAGCAATACATAAAATAAATGCAAAGATTTTTTTGAGAGTTTTCATATTTTGCTCACAACCTTTCTTTTTGATTTAAACCAAAGATACAAGTGGTTATAATTTCTGATATTTCTTCAATCGGTCTTGAACAATCGTCTTTCAGCCATTCGAATATAATTGCTGTCAGACCGTTGAGATAATACATCATAACATATTTTCTATCTTTAACAGGGTAATGAAATCTGTCTAAAATAGGATTGAAAATATTGTTGAACAAGTCTTTATATACCTTTTCAAAACCAAAAGATTTCATATGTGACAGAGCAGTTGAAAATACTTCTCTGTTTTCCTTGATGTAAGTCAGATAGGGTACTAAATATTTATCGCATACAAAAATCAGTTCATCGGATTCACAAGAGGAAATATTGAAAGCAATCGTTTTTGTTTCATTTGAAAAATATGAAAGAAAATTGTCAAGCAGATATCTTGTGGTTTCATCTAACAAGTCACCGATGTTGCTGTAATGGAGATAAAAGGTTGAACGATTAACTCCTGCAGTTTCGCAAAGTTCACGAATAGTTATATATTCAAAAGCTTTGTTTTTCAGTAACGAAATCAAAGCAAGGTCTATTTTAACTGCAGTGTTAAAATATTTGCTTTCTGATTTGTTCATACTGTCACTTCCTGAAATATAAGTTATTTTTCTTCAGCGATTTCTTTTGCTAACTGGACAATTTCGTAAGCGTATTTTGATTTATCCTTTTCTAATTTCTTTTTATAAACAGGGTAGTTTATTCCACAACCTGCAAAACCTATTATTCCAAGGATAATTCCTAAAACCATAGTTGCTGTGCTGCTACCTAAAACCTGCATAGAGAAGCACATTCCTGTACCTGCAACAAGAGTTGATATAATTCCCAGCGAGTAGGTTAAAACAGTAGCAGGTAATTTTGCTTTGTTATCTAATTTTTTCAGTGCGATAATTTTTGAATTATCTTTAGGTGCATATTCCTTGGCAATTGATTCTGCTAAAATTTTATCTGTGTTCATAATAAGAACCTCCTTTTATTTTGTAACGCAATTTTACTATACAAAATAAAAGAGTTGAACAACAGATTTTGAGAATAATGTTCATTTAAAAATCTTTGCAGTTTATTGTATCATTAATTTGGCAATATAAGCAATGACAATAAAATTAAAAAGTATAAATTTCAATAAAATCTTGACTAAAAAGGAAGATTGTTATATAATTAACTCAATATGTTAAAAGCTATGATGAGTTTAATTTTTTACAGAGCGCTTACAGAGAAAAACCTCTTGGCTGAAAGGGTTTTGCGTGGTCATAAAAAAGATGCCGACTTTGAGCTGTGCTGCGATGAGCAGTGCCGTATTTCTGCGTTAAAGATAAATTGAGTGGTGCTTTTTGCACAATTCGGGTGGTACCGCAGGGCTCAGCCTTGTCCCGATTTGTCGAAGGGGATTTTGTATCCTTTTCTGTGTGCAGATGGCATTTATTTTTTTGTTTAAATTTTTTCAGAATATATTTTAAGGAGTAAAAAATTATGAAATGGACAGGTCTTAACGAACTTCGTGAGAAGTATCTCGCATTTTTTGAAAGCAAAGATCATCTTCGTTTGCCTTCATTCTCACTTGTACCTCAGGGTGATAAGAGCCTTCTTCTTATCAACTCAGGTATGGCACCTATGAAAAAGTATTTCACAGGTGAAGTAACACCCCCGAGAAACCGTGTTACAACTTGCCAGAAATGTATCAGAACACCTGATATTGAACGTGTTGGTAAAACTGCACGTCACGGCACATATTTTGAAATGCTGGGTAATTTCTCATTCGGTGATTACTTCAAAAACGAAGCAACTGCATGGGCTTGGGAATTCTTTACTAAAGTTCTTGAAATTCCTGAGGAAAAACTCTATTGCAGTATCTATGAAGAAGACGATGAAGCATTTGATATCTGGACACAGAAAGTCGGTGTTGACCCCAGCCACATCGTAAGACTCGGTAAAGAAGACAACTTCTGGGAACATGGTGCAGGTCCTTGCGGTCCTTGTTCAGAAATTTATTTTGACCGTGGTGAAAAACACGGCTGCGGTTCACCTGATTGTGCTGTTGGTTGTGAATGCGACAGATTTATCGAAGTATGGAACCTTGTTTTCACACAGTTCTCAAACGACGGTGAAGGCAATTATACAAAGCTTGATCGTTGCAACATCGACACAGGTATGGGTCTTGAAAGACTTGCTTGTGTTATGCAGGATGTAGATAACCTCTTTGAGGTTGACACTGTGCAGAACATTATGAAGCACATTATGGAAATCTCAAAAATTCAGTATCACGATGATGAAAAAACAGATATTTCACTTCGTGTTATAACTGACCACATCCGTTCAACAACATTTATGATTGGCGACGGTGTTATGCCTTCAAATGAAGGTAAAGGCTATGTTCTCCGCCGTCTTCTCAGACGTGCTGCAAGACATGGTAAACTCATCGGTATCGACAAACCCTTCCTTTATGAAGTTTGTGATACAGTAATCAAAGAAAATGAATCTGCATATCCCAATCTTGTTGAAAAACGTGATTTCATCGTTAAAATTATCAAGATTGAAGAAGAAAATTTCAATAAAACTATCGATTCAGGTATGCAGCTTCTCAATACTATGATTGAAAATACAGAAAACAATGTTCTTTCAGGTGAAGATGCATTTAAACTTTCTGATACATATGGTTTCCCCATCGACCTTACTAAAGAAATCCTTGAAGAAAAAGGTATGAGCGTTGATGAAGCAAGATTCCAGGAACTTGTTCTTGAACAGAGAAATCGTTCAAGAGATGCACGTAAAGATGCAGGTGCAGAAGCTTGGAAAGACAGCGGTGTTGTAACAAAAGGTATTCCTGCAACTGATTTCGCAGGTTATACAGAATTCGAAAACAACGCTGAAGTTATTGCACTTATTTCAGCAGGTGAAAGAAAAGAATTTATTGAAAACGGTGAAGATGCTGTTTTGGTTCTTGACAGAACTTCTTTCTATGCAGAAAGCGGCGGTCAGGTTGGTGACACAGGTGTTATTACACTTGGTGAAACTGTATTTGAAGTTGTTGATACAAAGAAAACACACGATGGTGTATTCCTTCACTACGGCTCAATTGTTGAAGGTGACGGCATTAAGCTTGGCGATAAAGTAAAAGCAATTATCAACAAAGATGAAAGACTTGCAACAATGCGTAACCATACTGCAGCTCATCTCCTTCAGGCTGCACTCAGAAAAACTCTCGGCACACATGTTGAACAGGCAGGTCAGCTTGTAAATAAAGATAACGTACGTTTCGACTTTACGCATTTCTCTGCACTTACAGCTGAAGAAATTGCAGAAGTTGAAAAACTTGTAAATGAAGAAATTCTTTCTGCTGCTGAAGTTACAATGACTGAAATGCCTATTGAAGAAGCAAAGAAAATCGGCGCTATGGCATTGTTCGGTGAAAAATACGGTGACGTTGTAAGAGTTGTTAAAGCAGGTGAATATTCAACAGAGCTTTGTGGTGGTACACACGTTTCTTCAACAGGAAACCTTGGTCTTTTCAAAATTGTAAGTGAATCTTCAGTTGCTGCCGGTGTAAGACGTATTGAGGCTGTAACAGGTAGTGGTGTTCTTGAGTTCATCACAAAGAAACTTGCACTTATTGCTGACACTGCAGAAACACTTAAACTTGCTAATGTAAATGACCTCGACAAACGTGCTGAAAGCGTTATGGCTGAAATGAAAGATAAAGACAGAGAAATTTCAAGACTTTCTTCTGAACTTTCTTCAATCAAAGCAAGCAGCCTTTCATCATCAGCAAAAGATGTTGCAGGTGTTAAACTTATAGCAACAATTGTTGAAGATATGTCTGCTGATGACCTTCGTTCAATGTGCGAAGCTCTTCGCGACACAAGTGACGATGCAGTTATTGTTGTAGGTAATAAAAATAAAGAAAAAGGTAATATTAACTTCGCTTGCGGATGTGCAAAAGGTGCAATTGCAAAAGGTATGAACGCAGGTAACATTGTTCGTGAAGTTGCAAAACTTGCAGGCGGTTCAGGCGGCGGACGTCCTGATTTCGCAATGGCAGGCGGTAAAGATATTACTAAAGCAGAAGATGCTATCAACGGTGTTGAAGCAATTGTTACTTCAATGGCTAAATAAGGAGATTTAATTATGGATTGCTTATTTTGCAAAATTATAGCAGGTGAAATTCCTTCAAAGAAAGCATATGAAGATGAACTTGTATATGCTTTCCACGATATTGATCCTCAAGCACCTGTTCATATTCTTATAATTCCGAAAGAACACATTAAATCTGCTGATGAAATTACAGCGGAAAACAGTTCTGTTGTAGCTCATATTTTTGAAGTTGCAGCTAAACTTGCGAAAGAAAACAACTTGTCTGCAGACGGATACAGAATTGTTACAAATATCGGTGAAGCAGGCGGACAGACAGTAAAACATCTTCATTTCCATCTTATGGGAGGAAGAAACTTTACCTGGCCTGCAGGATAACAGAACTTTAGTTTATCGGAGCTGAAATTAAATGGAAAAAAGACCGCTTGGAATTATCGGCGCAATATTTTTCATAACTATGGTCGTTTTATCACGATTTGGTATGGAAAAATCATTGTATATACTGCCGTTATTTCTCGTTGCGGTCTTTTTGGTTTTTATTAAGCAGAATAAAATCAAATATTTTGCAGTTATCACATCGGCAATTTTATGTGCGTGTATTGTCTTTCATGTCGCGGACAGAAATTTTTCTGTAAAAGAAGAGTACTTTTTCGGCAAAAATATTGCTGTTGAAGGTGTTCTGTATCAAAAATCATATTTTGATGGTGAAAAATATATACTGTACGTTGAAACCGATAAAGTGAACAATCAGGACGTAAAAATGAAAATCAGAGTAAGCTCACTGACGTTACCTGAAAAAGCCACTTTATATAACAAAGTGAAATTCAAAGCAAATCTTTATAAAACTGATTCTCTTGAAAGTGACGTTAAATCATCTTATAGAGCTGTGGAAATTGCTCTTACAGGTACTTGTGTGAAAAATTCACTATCGGCATATGAAAATACTGATAAACCGTTCAAGTATCACATATTGTCATACAAATACAGACTTACTGATGCAATATGGAAACTGTTGCCTAACGATATCGGTGCTTTTATTGCCGGTATAGCATTCGGTGAAAAAGATTTGATGTCTGCTGAATTAAAATATAAATTTAATGCAACAGGTACATCACACATACTTGTCGTTTCAGGCTTACATGTGGCAATATGGTCAGGTTTTCTGTTTTTCATTTTCAGAAAGATTTTATCGGATAAAATCGCATCATTACTTTCTATATGTTTCATAATTATTTTTATGGTCTTTACCGGCTTTACGCCTTCGGTTGTCAGAGCAGGAACTATGATGATTATGAATTATATTGCAAGGATGAGTGGTGAAAAGCCCGATTCACTTAACACTCTCGGCATTGCTGCATTGATTCTTACTGCAATCCAACCATTTTCAGTATATAGCGTGGGAACAGTATTTTCTTTTGGTTCAGTGTTTGGTATCCTCTTGATGAATGAATATATTAATCCTTATGTTAAGATTTTTGTTTTAAGGATAAAATCAAAGCTTATCAGCAAGATTGTATATTATATTATCGGAACGATTCTTGTTACTATTTCTGCACAAATTTTTACTTTTCCCATATCAGTGTTATATAACGTATACTTCTCATATATAAGTGTAATCGCTAATTTCTTTATATCTATTTTTACAACTCTGGCAATGGTATGTGGTGGCTTTGGTACGATTTTTTTACTCTATGCACCTGAATTTATTTTAACAAAAATCATTTTAGGTACCTCAATTATATCATCACGTTTTATTATACATATTGTTGATAAATTGTCTGTTTATGATTTTCTTTACAGGAATGTGTCGACAATGGAGAATTATTTATTGCTGTTGATGTTGATGATTCTCTTGCTTGTAATTCTTTTTGTAAATCTGCCGACTAAAAAGAAAGTAACGGTATTTTCTCTTTTTATCATACCTGTTATACTAACATCAAACCTGGTACCTGCCGTTTTCAGAAAATCAACAGTGGAATTTTCAGTAATAGATGTAGGCGATGGAATGTGCGTAACATTTATTCATGACGGAGAAGCAGTAATGTTAGGCTGTGGCGGTGATGATTTCTTGATGGGGAATATTACTGAGCATCTTGCATTCAGGAAAACAGGTAAAATCAAAGCTCTTTATCTTCCTGTAGACAGAAAAGCAAAACTTGTTTCATATGCACGGAAAATTAAAGAAGAAATGCAAGTTGAATCTGTTGTCACCTCGTCAGATTATAAGTTTTCATTTGTTTCCGAAAACTATACATCTGCAGATTATGTGGCAGCTGAATATTTCCTGGGTAAACTGAGGATTGATTATTTTACAGATAAAAACTGTTCTTTTGCACTTGCGACTGTAGGTAAAACAAGAATTCTCATAAATTTTTATGGTAGTTTAAAAGAAGAATTATTGCCACAAGGTTGTATTAATCCGGATATTTATGTTACAATGTACTCAAATACATATAGAACTGATTTTTCTGCAACCGAGGAATATATTGTTACATCTGATTACTCGATTTCAGTTCCTGCAAGTGCTGACAATGTTCATTTTACAAAAAACAATTCTACTTATACAAAAGTTTTAAAACCTTAAGGAGTTAAATTATGCCTGAAATTTTTGAAAACGACATAAAACTTCATATTAAAAACCGTGAATTTTCAAATCTTTATTTTATTTACGGTAACGAGCCGTATTTAAAGGATTTTTATGCCGGGAAAATTATTGAAAAATCCGTTAATAAAGATTTTGCAACATTCAATCTTCACATTTTTGACGGTGAAGAAGTGTCTCTTGATGATATTGCATCTTGCTGTGAATCATTGCCGATGATGGATGAACATTGTTGCGTAATTGTAAAAGATTACAGATTTGACAAATCAACCGATGAAGACAGAAAACAGATTGAAATGATTGTTTCTGATTTGCCTGATACAACTGTGCTTGTTTTCTGGATGCAGAATGTTGAAGTTGATGTAAAGAAAAATGATAAATGGAAAAAAATACTCACTTTAATTAATAAATACGGTAGTACGATTTCTCTTGATAAAAAAACACGCAGTGCACTTGTAAAACTTCTCGTTTCGGGTGCAAATAAAAGAGATTGTACTTTATCTTCGCAGAATGCAGAATATCTTATTAATCTCGTTGGAGATGATATGAATAATCTGCTTAACGAACTTGAAAAACTTTGTTTTTTTGCAGATAAAAGTGAAATTACAAAAAATCATATTGAAACTCTGGCTGTACGTTCTGTTTCTGCCCGTGTTTTTGACCTTGCGACAGATATTGTTCAGGGTAGAAATGAAAAGGCATTTGATGTTCTGAAAACTTTACTTTCGCAGAAAGAAGAGCCTATTAATATCAACAGTCAGCTTATAAATGCCTATGTAGATATCTACAGAGCAAAGGTTTTTCTTGCTGCGGGAGACAGGGCAGACGGTGCTGCAAAATATTATAACTATCAGAATAAATCTTTCAGACTTACCAATGCGGCAAGAGACGCATCAAAAATTGATATTTCTGCTATACGCGTGTGTCTTGAAATACTTGCTCAGGCTGATATAAAACTTAAAAGTTCATCAGTGAACAAAAGTCTTATTCTTGAACAGACTATAGTTAAACTCATTTTAGCTGCAAACGGTGAAAGGGTAATGATATAATGATAAAGATTAAAGAAGCTGTAATTGTTGAAGGAAAGTACGATAAAATCAAGCTTTCATCAATAATTGATGCTCCCATCATTACAACAGACGGTTTTTCAATATTTAAAGATAAAGAGAAACAGAATTTTATAAGAAAGCTTGCGGAAAAGCGAGGGATTTTAATTCTTACTGACAGTGACTCTGCAGGACTTATGATTCGTTCTTTTCTTGGTGGCAGTATAAAAAAAGAATATATTAGGCATGCATTTATTCCTGAACTTTATGGTAAAGAAAGACGTAAAATTCAGGCTTCATCGGAAGGTCTTCTCGGCGTCGAAGGCGTGCCGGACAGTGTTATTATCGAAAGTCTTGAAAGAGCAGGTGTGACTGCAGAAAGTTCACAAAAACCGGGAGAAGAGATAACTAAAATAGATTTATATGAAGACGGCTTTTTCGGTAAAGATAATTGTACCGAAAAAAGAAAACTGTTACTTGAAAAAGTTTCACTTCCGTCAAAATTATCCACAAATGCACTTGTTCAGATGCTTAATGTATTTCTGACAAAAGATGAATATAAAACTATCGTAAAGGAGATTGAGAGTGCTTTATGAGAATTGGTCACGGATATGATGTGCACAAATTAACTGAAAACAGAAAACTTATTCTCGGCGGTGTTGAAATAGAATATGAAAAAGGTTTGTTGGGTCACTCTGATGCCGATGTTTTATTACACGCAATAAGCGATGCACTTCTCGGTGCTGCTGCAATGGGTGATATCGGTAAACTCTTTCCTGATAATGATGAACGCTTTCTTAATGCTGACAGCAGAAAACTTCTTGAAGTAGTTGTGTCAAAGCTTAATGAAAACGGATATAAAATTGTTAATATTGATTCAACTGTTATTGCTCAACGTCCTAAGCTTGCGCCCTTCATTGATACAATGCGTGCCAATATTGCAGAAAGCTGCGGAATTGATATTTCTTGTGTAAGTGTTAAAGCAACAACCGAAGAAAAACTGGGCTTTACCGGCGAAGGTTTGGGTATTTCATCTCATGCAGTTGTATTGATTGACTGATATCGGACAAATTTTACCTCATATCATATTATGATAATGATATCACTATGAAATGAGGTGAAAAAATGGACAAAGCCTATATTAAAGTTAACTCAATAACTCACGCTATTAAAGCGAGAGATATTTTAAATTCTAACGGATTCAGAGCACGTGTTTTACGAAACGGCACCCGGAGCGGGGGAGAAGGATGCGGTTATGCCGTAGCCTTTGACGGAGATATAAGTAAAGCTGAAGATATTCTGCGTAATTATCACGTGAGGATGTCAGGTTCAGGCAGAATCCGTGATAAATTATGATTTATCTTGATAACAGTGCAATAACTTATCCGAAGCCTTTTTCCGTATATGAATCGTTAAGAACGGCTCCGTTGCTTTACGGTGCCAATCCGGGAAGAGGCGGATATGAAATGAGTACTGATACCGCAAACGAAATCTATAAGGTGCGAAACCTTATTGCAGAATTATTCAATGCAGACTCAGAAGAAAATGTTGTTTTTACTCTGAACTGCACTCATTCACTTAATCTTGCAATCAAAGGCCTTGCAAAGCATGGCGGTCATGCAGTTACTTCCTGTCTTGAGCATAATTCTGTAATGCGACCTCTCAATAAGTTGTGCGAGAACGGTAATTTCAGTTTTGATGTTGCAACTGTTTTTTCAGATGACGACAAAACTGTTCAGAGTTTTGAAAGTAAAATAAAAAGTAATACTGATTTTGTTGTATGCACTTACGCGTCGAATGTTTTCGGGGATATTCTGCCTATAGAAAAAATAGGTAAAATGGCTAAGAAATATGGTATTCCGCTTGTTGTTGATGCTGCACAGGCGGCAGGTATATTGGATATAGATATTAAACGTGATAATATTTCATGTCTCTGTATGCCCGGTCATAAAGGCCTTTACGGACCTGCAGGTACGGGTGTTCTTGTATTGGCAGAAGGTTGCTTACCAGACACTATAATTGAAGGTGGAACGGGTAGTGAAAGCGGAAATTTTTCTCAACCTCTGTTTTTTCCTGACCGTTTTGAAAGCGGGACACAGAATACGTTTGGTATAATTGCTCTCGGTAAAGGTATTGAATTTATTAAAAAAGAAAAGCCTTCCAATATCAGGGAACATGAAAGTGAATTGATTTACAATTTTTATCGATATTCTCTTGATGCTGACTTTTTATATGTGTATAACAAGTTTAACTGTGAGAAGTTTGTACCTGTTTTTTCGTTTAATCATATTGACACACCATCAGAGTCTGTTGCAGATTATCTCGCAGAAAATAATATTGCCGTAAGAGCCGGATACCATTGTAATATATCAGCCCACAATTTTTACAGAACTGCATCGACAGGTACTGTCAGAGTGTCTGTTTCTGCATTCAATACAAAAAAAGATATTATTATTTTAATGAATTGTTTAAATAAAATTGCCAAAATTAAAAAAGTATGATATTATATAGATGATTACAAAACTATAGGAGTTAACAGTTATGTTCTTTGAAACGATTTCTGAATATGCGTTAAAACTGAAGAATATATTTTTGTCGTTTGATATTACCGATTTTTTGGATATTCTTCTTGTTGCGTTTATTATATATCAGGCTATAAAACTTTTACGCGATACAAGGGCTTTTCAGCTTATAAAAGGTCTTTTGATTGTACTTGTGGCATTCGGTATAATTATGGCTCTTGATATGCAGGCAAGTGAGTATATCTTTAAGACTCTTTTTTCAAACCTTATTCTTGTTCTCGTTATTCTGTTCAGCCCTGAAATCAGACATGCTCTTGAAACTGCCGGCAGAAACGGATTCAAAAGTTTCGCAAAACGATTTTTCACAAAAGCTGATAATGAAGAAGACAGTAACAATATCAGAAATGCCGTGTCAGAATTTGTAAAATCAGTTTCAAATATGAGTGAGAATAAAATCGGTTCGCTCACAGTTTTTGAAAGGAAAACACTTCTCGGAGAAATCATAAAGACGGGCACTGTTGTTGATGCTGCAGCAACTTCCCAGATGTTTGGCAATGTATTTTTCCCTAATTCTCCTCTTCACGACGGAGCGGCAATTATACGTGGCGGCAGAATTTATGCTGCAGGATGTATTCTTCCGCTTACGCAGAATAATAATGTAAACAAAGAACTGGGAACTCGTCACAGAGCAGCAATCGGTATGAGTGAACAAAGTGATGCTCTTTTAGTAGTTACCAGTGAGGAAACAGGTATAATTTCTGTTGCAGAAAAAGGCAATCTTGTGCGTAATCTGACACCGGAAGAACTTGAGGCGATTCTGATTAAAGGGCTTATTACTGAAAAGAAAGACAAGGGTACGATTGAATCCTTCCTCGAGTTTACAAAGAGCAGAATGGGAGGTATGTTTGATGAAAAAAAATAATCAGACCAAAAAACCTTTCTTTCACAATTTGTTTTATAATAATAAATACCTTGCATTTTTTTCTTTTATAACAGCTTTTATTATATGGATTGTTGTTGTTATGGTTTTCACTCCTGAAACAACTTATAAAATAGAAGATGTTCCGGTTGTGATTGATCTGGAGGACACCACGGCACAGAAACTTGATTTGCAGGCATTTACCGAGAAAGAATATACCGTTGATGTTACTGTTGAAGGTAAAAGATATTCAATTACTCAAAGGGATTTATCTCCTGATGATATAACTGTTACTGCAAATATAAGTTATGTTGATTCTGTAGGTGACCATACACTTAAACTTGTAGCTAATAAAAATAACAGAAATGCTGACTATGAAATTGTTGCACTTTCAAGTGAAGAGATAGAAGTGTATTTTGATGCTTACAAGGAAATTCAGGTTGATTTGAAAGTTGAAGATTTGCCTGAAGGTATTATACCTGAAGGCTATTACAGCGATGGTGCTGTTTTATCATCAAACTCAATTGTTATAGGTGGTGCGGCTTCTCAGGTTAACAGAATCGACAAAGAAAATATATATGCAAGAATAAATGAAGATGAAATAGCAAATCACGATACACTTACTAAAACAACTCATTTTTCATCTGAAATTAACCTTGTAGATAACTACGGAAATAAAGTTGATTATGTTGAGGTTAAATCACTGGCACCTGTTGTGATTACCGTACCGGTAATGAAAAAAGCTGAATTTGCAACCGAGGTTGAATTTACAAATACACCTGATAACTATATTGATTTTGTCAGCAGTGTTTCAATAACACCTGAAACATTAAATATATGTGCAACTGAAGATGTGATTTCTTCACTGGAAAATGTGATTGTCGGTGCAATTGATTTTTCAGAACTTAAAAGCGGTAAAAATATTTTTAAATTCAACAAAGATGATTTTTCAGTCAATCTGAAGGTTTTTGATGATATTGAAGAAGTGAGTGTTACTGTTGTTATTGCTGATTTAGAAACAAAGCGTGTTAACATTGATAAGAGTCGTATTTCTTTTACGAACGTATCTGATAACTGCACAGTATCATTTATAGATAATGAATCTGTAATTACAGATGTTTTGCTTTATGGTACAGCTGATGAGATAGAAAAAATAAACTCTGATTCAGTTTATGCTATTATTGATATGTCAGGTTATAAGGGTAAAACCGGTAGAGATGAGGTAAAAGCACGGATATCTGTTAATAACTCAAACTGTTGGGCTTACGGCAGTTATAAGTTACCGATTAGTGTTGTAATTAACTGAAAAACACGGCGAATTGCTTGAACAATTCGCCGTGCTCTTTTTTAATACGCATAGAATACAGTATCAGAAATTTCAAAAACACTTTTCTGGTAGTTATATTTCAGTGTAGTATATGCATATCCTATACAGTTTGATTTATTTCCCAGACTTACGTATTGAGAACAATACAGTTCATACATGCCGTCGCTATCAACATCTTTCGGTTCACAGTTATAAAAGGTGTTGCTGAAATCAACGGAACTGTTTGCTGTTGGTTTACCGCTTTCATCCCAATATTTATTTGAAATATTATTTGTTGAAACATTGATTGTTTTTACATAGTTTGTTTTATTATTGCTGATTTTGATATTGCAATCAGACATGAGTTCTGCGGTGAAGTGACGTGAAAAACTTTTCATATCCTGTTCGTTAAGAAGCGTTTCAAAACCGTTTGATGTGATTTTAAGTACATAATTTCTGTAAGTTTGTATCTGAGTATTCTGACTTGTGTTCGCACGTATTATTATTTCATTACCAAAATTTTCGTCTATATCTGCATAATATATATTTTCGATAATATATTCTCCGGGGATATCGAAATAAAATGTATTTTTGTCTTTTTCTGCTGTAAAAAGATATATTTTTTTGCCATTATATACAGTTGAGTAAAGATTCAACATATATGATGAAACTTTTTGTGATTGAATTAGTTCAGCATTAGTCAAATCGTAGTTATTTGACGGTTTAGTATTGCTTGACGGTTTTTGGTTTGAAGATATATTTGTGCTGCTTGTTATATTTTCACCGTTTATTATATCTGATATGTTATTGTTCTGATTATTATTTTCAATTTTTATATCGGTTGTTGCGTTATTGGCAGAGTTATTAATGATTTCTGCTGTAGTGTTACCATCAGGTCCAAAATCTGATTTTTTGGTTTTAACCACAACTACCGTTAATGCAACAATTACCAATATTATTGTAAGAAAAATTATAAAGATTTTTTGTGATTTTTTCATTGAAAATCCTCCGTATGATTTATGAATAAATCATAACATGAAAAAATTTTTTAGTCAAGATAAGTTAATTTTAACA
>JAZQWT010000133.1:0-2280 GCA_045632485.1 Acutalibacteraceae bacterium | reverse complement strand
AAAGAAAAACAAAAAGGAAAAAAGAAAGATACCGAAATCAGTTCAGCAGTCGATACCGATTGACAGACTCTATAAGGACGGAATATTCAAATGCGGAAGTACATATTCAAAGATGTGGAGGTTTTCTGACATAAATTATGCCGTAGCTTCCGATGATGACCAGCTTTCAATGTTTCTTGCACATTCTGCTCTCATAAATGGACTTCCAACGGATGCAACTGCGAAGATAAGTATATTTAACAGAACACTCAGCAAGGATTTGTTATCGAGCTTTGTATCGCCTAACGGAAACAAAAGCGATTCTGTTTATGCACAGGAGCTTGCAGAAATATTTGCAGAAAAAATGGCTGACAGTAATAACATTGTACACGATAAGTTTATCACTATTTCAAGTGAGAAAAAGAATGCTGAAGAAGCACGCACTTTCTTTACCCGTGTAGGAAATGACCTTACTGCAGATTTTGCAAAGCTTTCATCAAAAACATCAGAGATTGGGTATAAAGAAAGACTTCGTATTCTGTTTGACTTTTTCAGAAACGGTGATAAAGACAAGTTTGATTTTGATATGAAAAAAGATGTTGTTAAGGGAAGACATTTCAAAGATGCAATATGCCCTGACAGTATTGAATTTAAAAACGACTATATCCGTTTGGGAGATAAGTTTGCAAGAGTTATCTTCTTAAAAGAATATCCGTCATTTCTCAAAGACAGTATGCTTTCCGAAATGACGGATTTTTCACGCAGTATGATGTTATCTGTTGATATTCAGCCTGTTGCAACAGACGATGCAGTAAAGGAAGTTCAGAAAAAGCTCCTTGCCGTAGAAACTGATATTACAAAGTGGCAGCAGAAGCAGAATATGAATAATAACTTTTCTGCAAATATCCCGTATGACCTTGAACAGATGCGAAAGGAAATTAAAGAGTTTCTTGATGACCTTACAACCCGTGACCAGAGAATGATGTTTGTAACCGTTACTCTTGTTCATGTGGCAGATACTCTTGATGAACTTAATAACGATACGGAAACACTTCTCTCTATCGGAAGAAAGCATCTGTGCAATTTTGCAGTATTCAAATATCAGCAGGAGGACGGATTCAATACTGTTCTTCCGTATGGTTTAATGAGAGTACAGACTGCAAGAACACTTACAACGGAAAGTACAGCGGTTCTAATTCCGTATAAAACGCAGGAAATTATTGATAAGGGCGGACTCTATTACGGTGTAAATGCAATATCGCATAATCTTTTAATATGCAATAGAAAATTTCTTCTTAATGGAAACGGTTTCATTCTTGGTGTATCAGGTTCGGGTAAGTCCTTTGCAGCAAAACTTGAAATTTTTCTTGTAAAATTATTAACAAATGATGATATTATCATCATAGACCCCGAAAGAGAATATACATCGCTTGTAAGAAATATGGGAGGAGAATGTATAACGCTCTCAGTTTCATCCCCGAATCATATCAATGCTATGTCTATCAATAAGGATTCAGAAGAAAACCCTGTTTCTATGAAATCAGAGCTTTTAATCTCTATATTTGATGAACTTCTTAAAAGCGGAAGCTCCCGTCTTGGAGGCGGTATCGGGGCAAAGGACAAGTCTATTATTGACCGTTGTACCATAAAGGTATTTTCAAGTTATATGAAAGGCAGGAAGAAGAAAGAGCCTACTCTTATGGATTTGAGGGATGAGCTTTTGAATCAGCCTGAACCTGAAGCACACGACCTTGCATTGTGCCTTGAAATGTTTACAACAGGAAGCCTTAACGCTTTTGCACATCAAAGCAATGTTGATGTTAATAAGAGAATAATAAGCTATGATATTCTTGAACTTGGCGAGCAGATGAAGTCTATCGGACTTCTCATAATGCTTGATAATATTATGAACAGAGTTATTGAGAACAGAAAGCGTGGAAGATATACGAGAGTGTATATTGATGAAGCACATCTTTTCTTCAAAAACGATTACAGTGCAGATTTCTTGCTTAAAGCGTGGAAGCGTTTCAGAAAGTACGGCGGACTTCTTACAGGTATCACACAGAATATATCTGACTGTTTGCTTAATGAAACAGCGAGAGGTATGCTTTCAAACAGTGAATTTTTACTTATGCTCAATCAGTCACCGTCAGACAGACGTGACCTTTCGGAGCTTCTTAATATCTCAGATACACAGATGAGTTATATTACAAACGCCGGAGCCGGACGTGGACTTATTAAAGTAGGAGGTTCTATTGTTCCTTTCATCAACGAATTTCCTACAGATACAGAGTTATATAA
>JAZQWT010000132.1:0-24281 GCA_045632485.1 Acutalibacteraceae bacterium | reverse complement strand
GGCTTCGGTGCAGAAGGCGACTGGAAGGTTGCTGCTATGGTAAGACTTATGAAGGTTATGACTGCAGGCAAAAAAGATGCAAAAGGCACATCAATGCTTGAAGACTATACATACAATCTTGTGCCCGGAAAAGAAGGCATTCTTCAGTCACATATGCTTGAAATCTGTCCCTCAATTGCTGACGGAAATATCGGCATAAGGGTTGAACCTCTTTCAATGGGAAACAGAGAAGACCCTGCCCGTCTTGTATTCACTGCAAAAGAAGGCAAAGGTATTGCCGCTTCTCTTATTGACCTTGGCACACGTTTCAGACTTATTATCAGCAAGGTAAACTGCAGAAAAACAGAAAAAGAAATGCCCAATCTCCCTGTAGCAACCTCTTTCTGGACTCCTGAACCTGATTTCTACACAGGTACAGAAGCCTGGCTCATTGCCGGCGGTGCACACCACACAGCATTCACTTACGATCTGACCGCAGAGCAGTTAGGTGCCTGGGGTGAAGCAATGGGTATTGAAGTTGTTTACATCGACGAAAACACAGATATCCGTTCACTTAAGCGTGACCTTTTGATGGGTAAAGTAATTTACGATTGAGGTGAATAAAAATGCTTGAAACATTAAAAAGAAAAGTCTGTGCAGCAAATATCGAATTGCAGACCAAAGGGCTTATCACATACACCTGGGGAAACGTCAGCGGAATTGACCGAAGACAGAATCTTGTTGTTATAAAGCCCAGCGGTGTAAGCTATGATGAGCTTACTTACGATAAAATGGTGGTTGTGGACCTTGACGGAAACAAAATTGAGGGAGATTTATCACCTTCTTCCGACACAGCAACACACCTTGAACTTTATAAAAAATATCCGGCAATCGGTGGCATCACCCACACACATTCAAACAACGCCACTTCCTGGGCACAGGCTGGCAGAAATATCCCTTTTTTCGGCACAACACATGCTGATTATTTTCACGGTGATATTCCCTGCACAAGAATGCTTACAGCAGATGAAATAAATGGCGAGTATGAAAAAAATACAGGGCTTGTGATTATCGAAACACTTGAAGAAAACAGTATCGACCCTGTGGAAATGCCGGCAATCCTCTGCCGTTCTCATGGTCCTTTCACTTGGGGAAAAGATGCAGATGAAGCTGTGCACAATGCAGTTGTTCTTGAGGAAGTTGCAGAAATGGCTCTGAAAACCTTAATCCTTTCTCCGGCAGCTGAAACAGCACCTCAGGTGCTTTCTGACAAGCATTATTTCAGAAAACATGGCGAAAATGCTTATTACGGGCAGAAATAAACTCAGGAGTTTTTTACATGACAAATAACAGTCCGCACAAAGGACACCGCAAACGTGTCCGTGAACGTATTCTCTTACAAGGATTTGACAGTTTTCAGCCCCACGAAATTCTTGAATTTCTTCTTTTTCATACAGTTCCGCAGAAAGATACAAACCTTATGGCTCACAAACTCATTGATGCTTTCGGCTCGCTTCAGGGTGTGTTGGATGCTTCGGCGGAAGACCTTATCGAAAAAGGTAATATCAGTGAAAATTCTGCAATATTACTCTCGTCAATCACCGACATTTTCGCGTACTATGAAAAAACTAAAAAAGATACTAATCCGATAAACACACCTGAAAAGATGCAAAAACTTTTCAAGCCTTATTTCATCGGTGAAAATCGCGAAAAACTTGTTGCAGCTTATTTTGACAGTGCTCTGAAAGTGAGAAAAATCGAGGTTGTAAACATCGGTCAGGAAAACAGTCTTACTTTCAACACAAAAACAATTATCCGTACTGCAATTACATCGGATGCATACTGTGTTGCAATTGCACACAACCATCCCGTAACAAATGCAACTCCGTCAAAAAGCGATATCAACGCAACAAACGACCTGAAAAATCAGCTTAAACAGTTTGATATCAGACTTACCGACCACATAGTTTTCAGTGCAAGCGAAACTTTCAGCTTTGCAAACAACGAGCAGCTCAACTGCTTTGTTTCAGGAGGTTCAAAATAATGGCAGAAATAAGAAATTCTATTTGTCTGACAAGTGTCGCAGGTACTGTTGCACAAATAATGGGAATAGAAAATGACAGCATCAAAAACCCTGTTTTATTATCTCTTGCAGAGAAAAAACTCGGCTCAGAAAAAGCCGACAGAGCAGTTTTGTATAATCCCGATGCAGTTGCTTTATGGCTTTATCAGAAATATACTCACCTTTTTGCAGATGCAGTAATCTCCTCTGATATTGCACTGCCCATACTGTCAGTTATGCCCAGCGTAACACCTGTCTGCTTTGCTTCAATGTACACAGGTGTAATGCCTGAAATTCACGGAATTCAGAAATACGAAAAGCCTGTTCTTACTGTAAATACAATTTTCGATACTTTCATAAAAGCAGGCAAAAAATGTGCTGTTGTTTCAACTGCACGTGACAGTATTTCCTGTATTTTCCTTGAAAGAGAAATGGATTATTTTATCTATGAATCAATAGATGAAGTAAACAAAAAGGCTCTGCAATTGATTGATGAAGATATTTACGACCTTATCGTGATTTACAACGGAAATTATGACAGTATAATGCACAAGTTCGGCCCTGAATCAGAAGAATCCATAGGTGCACTTAAGCACAACGTTGCATTCTATAAAGAGCTTACCGACAAAATAAAAGCTGAATGGAAAAACCACAACGTACTTTACGGTTTCCTTCCTGACCACGGTTGTCATGAAATTGACGGCGATTGCGGCTCACACGGACTTGATATGGAAGAAGATATGAACATCATCCATTTCTACGGAATAGAAAACAAAAAGTAAAAAGTAAAATAAATTATGCCTACCGAAAATCGGTAGGCATTTTGTTTTTATCACATATGTCAATAATCCACGTTATTATAAACTTCAAATCCCCAGATATGTTTTGATTTGATTACCTCAGGGTTTACTGCAGGGAAAACAAGTTTCATTTTACCGTCAGCGTTTTCTGTCTTGATTTCAATATCTTCATTACCGAGAAGTGTTACTTTTTTATCAGGTGAATATGCATAATCATCAAGCACAATTTCGCCGAAGGGATATTTTTTGATAAACACATAGTCTGCATCATCTTTTGTTGTATACCATACATTTTCCTGCTTACTGAACTGAAGTCTGCGGCTTGCATAAATACCTTTACCGTTGATTTTCAGCCAATCACCGATTTCAAGAAGTCTTTCCTGCATAATAACAGGGATTGTACCGTCTGCTGCAGGACCTACGTTGAGAAGGAAATTACCGCCTTTACTTACAAGGTCAACAAGTGTAGTGATAAGTTCCTCTCCTGTGAGATAATCTTCAAGCAGTTCAACTCTGTTGAAGCCGAATGAATGACCGATACCGCGGCATTCCTCGAAATATCTGTCACAGTCAGCGTCTTCAATTTTTCTGCCTGCTTCAATAAAGCCGTATTCTGTTGTGAAGTTACCGCCCTGACGGCCTCTTGTTTCTTTACCCCAACGGTCATTGGGAACAATGAAATCTTTTACTGAACTTTCGTTGTAAAGCCACTGTAAGAATTCTGTTGAGTGCCATACATCGCTGGTGTGTTCCCATTCACCATCTGTAAAAAGAGTTGCCGGCTGATATTTTTCAATAAGCTCTTTAAGCATAGGAATGAGATGTTTTACGGCATATTCCTCAGGATTACGCAAATAAATAGGATTGAACCATTCATAAACTGAATGATAAACACCGAATTTAACATCAGTTTTATCAAGAGCATCCTTAAGTTCCTGACAGAAATCTCTGTGAGGTCCTACATCAACACTGTTCCAGTTCCATGCATATTCGCTTTTGAAAAGGCAGAAACCGTCGTGATGCTTTGAAACAAGGTTTATATATTTTGCACCTGAACGTTCAAAAAGACTTGCCCATTCATCTGCATTGAAAAGTTCTGCTTTGAAATCTTTTACAAAATCTTCGTATTTGAAGTTTTCGCCATAAGTCTTTTTGTGGAAAGATGTGCTTGGTTCCCAGCCTGTGGCAATCTGATGACCATACCACTCTGCGTAATCTGTCCTTGAGCAGAATGCAGGGACAGAATAAAGACCCCAATGGATAAAAATACCGAATTTTGCATCCTGAAACCACTGGGGAACAGGTCTTGAAGTTATTGATTCCCAATTTGCTTCGTATTTCATAAAAACACCTCATATGCTTCTTATATGTTGTTTACTATATTAACAGAAAAACTGTCTTTTATCAAGTGTTTTTCATAAAACGATTAATTTCGCTCTTATCCGATTTTTTACAATTCTTTCTAACAAACTATACAAACGCCTGTAAGAGCGAATACAATTTTTTTGATAAATATGTGCAAAAACTATTGAAAAATTATATCTTTTTTGATAATATAGACTTGTTGGATTATAAATATATGAAAGGAAGGATAAAATGACAGAAAACAACGTACCGCTTTATCTTTTCCATCAGGGCAACAATGCAAAAGCTTACGAATATCTCGGTTGCCATTTCGAAGATGACAAATGTGCTTTCAGAGTGTGGGCACCAAAAGCACGTGAAGTTTATCTTATGGGCGATTTCAATTCGTGGGATGAATATAGTCTGCCTATGCAAAGAGTGAGCGATAACGGTGTGTGGGAAGTTAAAATTGACAAACCAAACATTTTTGACAACTACAAATACAGAATTGTCACCGCTGACGGCAGAGTTCTTTTAAAAAGCGACCCATACGGTTTTCACTTCGAAACACGCCCCCAGACAGCAACAAAAGTTTACGATATTGATGGCTACGAATGGCACGACGAAAAGTGGCTTAAAAAGAGAAAAGAAACCTCCGTTTACACAAGTCCCGTAAACATTTACGAAGTTAATCTGGGCTCGTGGAAGCAACATGATGACGGAAATTTTCTTTCATACCGCGAGGTAGCAAAAGAGCTTGTTGAATATGTAAGCGACATGGGATATACCCATATTGAGCTTATGCCTGTAAACGAGCATCCCTTTGACGGATCATGGGGTTATCAGGCAACAGGATATTTTGCACCTACTTCACGTTACGGTGAGCCGAAAGATTTTATGTATCTTATTGACGAATGCCATAAAGCAGGCATCGGCGTTATCCTAGACTGGGTACCTGCCCATTTCCCGAAGGATGTGCACGGACTTTACGAGTTTGACGGCACTGCCTGTTACGAATATGAAGACCCGAAAAAAGGTGAGCATTACGGATGGGGAACAAGAGTTTTTGACTACGGAAAAAACGAAGTGCAGTCCTTCCTCATTTCAAGTGCAATGTTCTGGCTTGAGAAATATCATATTGACGGATTACGCGTTGACGCTGTGGCATCAATGCTCTACCTTGACTACGGCAGAGACGACGGACAATGGATTGCCAATAAATACGGTGGAAACGAAAACCTTGAAGCCGTTGATTTCTTCAAAAAACTTAACCAGACAATTTTCAAGGATTACTACGATGTTCTTGTTGTAGCAGAAGAAAGTACGGCATGGCCTCTTGTTACGAAACCGACAAATGTTGGCGGTCTCGGATTCAACTTCAAATGGAATATGGGTTGGATGAACGATTGCCTGAGATATTTCTCACTCAACGGTCTTTCAAGAAAATACAACCACAACTGCCTTACTTTCTCTTTCTTCTATGCATTTTCCGAAAACTTCATTCTTCCGATTTCACATGACGAAGTTGTTCACGGTAAATGTTCTCTCATCGGTAAAATGCCCGGTGAATATGATGAGAAATTCGCAGGTGTACGTTCGTTTATCGGTTATATGATGGCTCATCCCGGTAAAAAACTTATGTTTATGGGTCAGGAATTCGGTCAGTTCATTGAATGGAATTACGAGCAGGGACTTGACTGGCTTCTTCTCAATTATGAGCGTCATTCACAGTTAAAAGCTTATTTCAAAGCAATTAATGAATTCTATAAGAAAACTCCCGCTTTCTGGCAGATTGACTACAGCTGGGAAGGATTCTACTGGATTTCAAGCGACGACGTTGACAATTCCGTTATCGCTTTTGTAAGAAAAGACGAAAAAGAAAACGAAATAGTGTGCGTTTGTAATTTTACTCCCGTCAGACGCGAAGACTATAAAATCGGTGTTTTGAATTCCGGAACATATGAGGTTCTTTTCAATTCTGACGATAAAGAATTCGGCGGTGAAGGTTCAGGCACTCACGGCAAAATCAAATCAATCAAAAAACCTCTCCACTCATTTGAAAACTCAATTACGCTTGACCTTCCCGGCAACAGCGTAATTTATTTAAAAGCACCTAAAAAACGCAAACCAAAATCTTCTAATAAATCTTCTAAGGAGGCATAAACTTATGGCCCGTAAAAAAGAATGTATCGCAATGCTTCTTGCCGGCGGACAGGGAAGCCGTCTCGGTATACTCACAAAAAACATTGCAAAGCCTGCCGTACCTTACGGCGGTAAATACCGTATCATTGACTTCCCCCTTTCAAACTGCGTTAATTCAGGTATTGACACAGTAGGTGTTCTCACTCAGTATCAACCCCTTGAACTCAACGATTACATCGGCAATGGTGAGCCCTGGGACCTTGACAGAACAAACGGTGGTGTGCATATTCTTTCTCCATATCAGCAGATTGAAGGTACATCATGGTACAAAGGCACTGCAAACGCAATTTATCAGAACATCAATTTCATCGACAAATACGACCCTGAATATGTAGTTATCCTTTCAGGCGACCATATTTATAAGATGGACTACAATAAAATGCTTCAGTATCACAAGAAAAAGGATGCTGCCTGCACAATCGCCATGCTTGAAGTTCCGTGGGAAGAAGCATCACGTTTCGGTCTGATGTTTGTTGACGATGACGGTAAAATCACAGCTTTCGAAGAAAAGCCCAAAGTTCCCAAATCAAACAAGGCTTCAATGGGTGTTTATGTATTCACATGGCAGAAGCTCCGCGCTTACCTTATTGACGACGAAAATAAAGAAGGTTCAAGCAATGACTTCGGTAAGGATGTTATCCCAGCAATGCATGAAGCAGGCGAAAAACTTTACGCTTACCTCTTCGACGGATACTGGAAAGACGTTGGTACAATCGACTCATTGTGGGAATCAAACCTCGACCTTCTCAATCCCAAGGTTGACCTTGACCTCAACGATGACGATTGGAAAATTTATTCACGTAATCCCATCGCTCCTCCTCACTACATTTCACCTACTGCACACATTCAGAATTCACTTATTTCTGAAGGTTGCACAGTTGAGGGTGAAGTTGATTTCTCAATCCTTTTCGCAAATGTAGATATTGAAGAAGGTGCGGTTGTTAAAGATTCAATCATCATGCCCGGTACTACTGTTAAATCAGGTGCTGTTGTTCAGTATGCAATTATTGCAGAAGACGCAGTTATTGAAGAAAACGCAGTAATCGGCGAAAGACCTGAGGCAATGGAAAACCTTGACGACTGGGGCGTTACAGTTGTTGGTAACGGTGTAAAGGTAGGCAAGGGTGCAAAAGCTCTTCCCAAAGAGCAGGTAGCAGAAGATATAGGAGGTACGAACTAATGAGAGCCAATAATGTTCTTGGAATTATTTTTTCAAACGCTTACGATTCAGCTTTAAGCGAAATCACATCTTTGCGTGCAATGGGCTCTGTTCCCTTCTGTTCGCGTTACCGCCTTATTGACTTCCCGCTTTCAAGCTTTGTAAACAGCGGAATTTCAAAAGTAGGTATTATTACAAAATCAAACTACCAGTCACTTATGGACCACCTCGGAACCGGTAAACCCTGGGACCTTTCAAGAAAAAGAGAAGGTATGTTTATCCTGCCTCCTTTCCATGAAGCACAGACAGGTATTTACAAAGGCAAGCTCAGTTCTCTTGAAGGTATTGCAAAATTTCTCCAGTATTCAAAGGAAGAATATGTAATTCTTTCTGACTGTAACGTAGTTCATAATATCAGTATGAAAAAGCTTATGCGTTTCCACGATGAAAAGGGTGCTGATATTTCTATCATCTACAAAAACGGTAAAATCCCCAGACTTTCAAATATGATGTGCTTTGATATCAATGAAGAAAGCCGTATTACAGGCATTACAGTTCATGACGAAGCAGAGGGCGAAGGCAATTATTCAGGCAATATCATCCTTATGAAAAAAGCACTTCTTGAAAAACTCATTTCAGAAGCAAAGAGCCTTAACCTCCGTTCACTTGAAAGAGATGTTTTCCTTAAAAATGTAAACAAACTTAAAATCTACGGTCTTGAAGCAGAAGGCTTCTTTGAAACAATCGACTGTCTCCAGAGTTATTTCGATGTCAGCCGTATGTTGCTTGACCCTGTAAATATGAAAGCTCTTTTCAACAAAAATTACCCCATCTTCACAAAGACACGTGATGATATGCCTGCAGTATACGGTCTTGATTCAAATGTTAAAAACTCACTTGTGGCTGACGGCTGTGTAATTGAAGGTACAGTTGAAAATTCAATCATCTTCCGCGGTGCAAGAATTGCAAAAGGTGCTGTTGTTAAAAACTGCATCGTAATGCAGGATGCTTACATCAGCGAAGGTGCTCAGATTGAAAACGTAATTGCTGACAAGCTTGTTGTGCTTCGTCCTAACAAGAAACTTGCGGGTGCAGAAACCTACCCCGTATATATCGGAAAGGATATTGTAATCTGATATGGCTAAAAAGTTATCCTACGACAACAATAACTTCCTGTTGGATGGTGAGAAATTCACCATCCTTTCAGGTACTATACACTATTTCAGAGTGGTTGAAGAATATTGGGAAGACCGCCTTAAAAAGCTTAAAAACTGCGGTTTCAATACAGTTGAAACTTATTCTCCCTGGAACTTTCATGAGAGAAAAGAGGGCGAATTTGATTTCAGCGGTAATCTTAATGTTGCAAAATTTATTCAGACCGCACAAGACCTGGGACTTAATGTTATTTTAAGACCGGGACCATATATCTGTGCTGAATGGGAAATGGGAGGTCTCCCCTCCTGGCTTCTTAAATATAAAGATATGCATCTGCGTTGCAACGACAAACTTTTCCTTGAAAAAGTTGAACGCTATTACAGAGCATTCTTTGAACAGATAAGACCGTACCTTGCATCAAACGGTGGAAATGTAATCGCAGTACAAATTGAAAATGAATACGGCAGTTACGGTGACGACCACGAATATCTTCAGGCAATTGTTGATATTTATAAAAAATGTGACCTCGACTGCTTCTTCTTCACATCAGACGGCCCCTGTGATTCTATGTTCACAGGCGGCACTCTGCCTGAATATCTTGCAACTGCAAACTTCGGCTCACACCCTGACGAAAACTTTAAAAAATTAAAGGAATTCAGACCGGACCAGCCTATGATGTGCTGCGAATTCTGGAACGGATGGTTTGACCATTGGTATGACATTCACCATGAGAGAGATTCTTCTTCTACTGTTACAGATTTCGAAAGAATGCTTGAACTTGGTGCAAGCGTAAACTTCTATATGTTCCACGGCGGCACAAACTTCGGTTTTTCAAATGGCGCAAACTGTTACGATGGCGAATATGAGCCTACCGTTACAAGCTACGACTATGACGCACCCCTGAGTGAAGCCGGTGATATGACAGAAAAATATTATGCAATCAAAAAGGCTGTTGAAAAATTCACAGGTGAAAAAGTAGACCTTGATGTTTCCGATACAAAGAAAAAAGCATACGGAAAACTTGAAATGACTTCTTTTGCTCCACTCTTTGACAACCTTGATAATCTGTCTGAAAAAATTGTATGCCCTGCACCGAAAACAATGGAAGATATCGGTCAGGATTTCGGTTACATTCTTTACTCAACAGATGTAAAAGGGCCTCTTTACGATGACGATAATCTCGAGCTTAAATTCGATTTAATCCGAGACCGCGCCCTTGTATATTTTGACGGCAAATATATGGGCAAGGTAGAAAGAAGCAGACCTGATAACGATAAATTCCCTGTTAAAATCAGGCCCGGTGAAACTTTACATATTGACATTCTCGTTGAAAATATGGGCAGAGTAAACTACGGCATTGAAATCCAGCGTGAACTCAAAGGAATTATCGGGGAAGCCAGAATCAATCTGCGTGCTCATTTCGGTTGGGAAATTTACCCCCTTACTTTTGACGATATTTCACGTCTTGAATACAAGGATGAAATAAAAGTTCCCGGTTTCTTCAAAGGAATTCTTACAACAGATGAACCCTGCGACACATTCATCCGCCCTGACGGATTTGAAAAAGGTTTCATAAAAGTAAACGGCTTCAATATCGGCAGATACTATAATTCTGCAGGTCCGCAAAAAACACTTTATGTGCCTGCACCTTTGCTTAAAAAAGGTGAAAACATAATTGAAATTTTTGAAAGTGACAAAGTAACGAAACCTTTTGTTACTTTCACGGACAAACCTGAATTATGAGGTAAAAAATATGACCCTGTACCCTAAATTTATTGCGGCAGGGAGAGTGCCTTGTTCATATGAAAAGCACATTCCTGCCCCGTATTTAAGAAAAACATACAACTTCAGCAAAAAGGCTGAAAAGGCTGAAATCACAGTAAGCGGTCTCGGTTTTTACAGACTTTTTGTAAATGGCAAGGAAATCACAAAAGGTTACCTTGCACCTTACATTTCAAACTCTGACGATATTGTTTACTTTGACAAATACGATGTAACAGATATGCTTTCAGAGGGTGAAAACGTTATCGGCGCAATTCTCGGCAACGGTATGCAGAACTGCTTTGGCGGTGGTGTGTGGGATTTCCACATTGCTAAATTCCGTTCTGCTCCCAAACTTGCTTTAAGGCTTGACTTTGACGGTGAAATTTTCGACACAGACGAAAGCTGGAAATGTGCTGATTCCCCGATTTTCTTTGATGATTTAAGAAGCGGATGCTTCTACGATGCAAACAAGGAAATCGACGGTTGGTGCGACAAAGGCTTTGATGACAGCGATTGGGAAAACGCAATTTTTGCAGAAATTCCACGCGGTGAAAACAGAATATGTGAAGCAGAGCCTATAAAAGTTCAGAACGAGCTTAAAGCCGTAAGCATAAAAGAAAATATTCTGAAATTCCAGAAAAGCAGTTGCGATACAAGACTCAGTGATGCTGAAAAAACACGTCTTGTAACTTCAGTTGACTACCAGACACATTTCTGCGACGAAGAAGGATATCTTTACGATTTCGGCGTAAACACTGCAGGTGTTTTCAGGCTTCGCGTAAAAGGTGAAAAGGGCCAGAGAATTATTCTTCAGGCTATTGAATATTTAAATGAAGACGGCACATCACAATGCGATAACGTAGGCTCTTTCTATCCCACAGGATATGCACAAAGAGACGTTTACATCTGCAAAGGTGAGGGAATTGAGGAATTCATCCCCTCTTTCACATATCACGGATGTCAGTACTGTTTCGTAACAGGCATCAAAAAGGAACAGGCAACAGAAGACCTTGTTACTTTCCTTGAAATGAACTCTGATTTTGAAGAAAGAGGCTCTTTTGAATGCTCCGACAAAACTATCAATCTCCTTCAGGAAATGGCAATACGTTCTGCAAAAAGTAATTTCTACTACTTTCCCACAGATTGCCCCCACCGTGAGAAAAACGGCTGGACAGGTGACGCATCTTACTCTGCTGAATATATGACAATGAATTTTGCAACTGAAAAAAGTTTCAGAGAGTGGGAAAGAAACATCTGCAAAGCCCTCAATTACCGCGGAGAACTTCCCGGAGTTGTACCCACAGCAGGTTGGGGTTACCATTGGGGTAACGGTCCTGCATGGGACAGAGTTATTGTCTACATCCCCTATTATGCTTACATTTACCGTGGCGATAAATCTCTTATCACTGAAAGTGCCCACGGCATTATGAGATATCTTGATTATCTCACAACAAGAAGAAACGAAAACGGACTTTTCGAATGGGGTCTCGGCGACTGGTGTCCCACAGGCAGAGGCGCAGGAGATTATATTGTTCCCCTTGAAATGACAGACAGTATTATGGTAATGTCAATCTGCGAAAAAGCCGCTTACCTTTTCAACGAAGTGGGAATGACCCTTCAGGCAGATTTTGCAAAAGCAATTTACAACGAAACACGCAAAAATTTAAGAGAACAGCATATTGATTTCTCTACAATGACTGCAATAGGTAATTGTCAGTCTGCACAGGCTATGTGCATTTTCTATGATGTATTTGAAAATGCTGAAAAACCTGAAGCATTCAAGCGTCTTCTTGAATTTATTGAAGAAAAAGACGGACACTATGACTGCGGATATCTTGGCAACCGCGTAATCTTCCACGTACTTGCAATGCACGGTGAAACAGAACTTGCACTTAATATGATTACACGTCCCGACTATCCCTCATACGTTTATCCCATTGTTAAATTCGGTGCTACTGCATTGTGGGAAAACTATTTCGACTATCAGCAGAATTCACTTAACCATCACTTCTTCGGCGATATCAGCAACTTCTTCATAAAGAGAATTGCAGGTCTTGAAATCAACCCCTTAAGACGTGATGTAAATGAATATTACGTGCACCCGTACTTTGTTGAAAAACTGAACTTTGCAAAGGCTCATTACGACACGGTTGCAGGTAAAGTTGAGGTTAAATGGGAAAGAGACGGCGAAGATATTATCCTCACAATAGATGCACCCGAAACTTCAAAAGGAAAAATATTCCTCCCCAGAGGCTATGAATTCATCTCTGAAAAGAGATACCTTGACAGAATCCACGTAACACCTGTAAAACAGGACAAATACATAATCAGAAAGGTGGTAAAATAACAGATGAAGGTTTTATATGTTGCAAGTGAAGCACTCCCCTATATCGCTTCAGGCGGACTTGCAGACGTTGCAGGTTCACTCCCAAAAGCACTCCGCAAAAGACTTATCGGCTGCAGAGTTGTGCTTCCGATGTATTCAGCAATCAAAGAAGAGCTTAAGGATAAACTGAAATTTGTCACAAGCTTCTCCGTACCTGTTGCATGGAGAAGACAGTACTGCGGAGTTTTTGAAGCAAACGTTGACGGAGTTATTTATTATCTCCTTGATAATCAGTACTATTTCAAACGTGACGGCGGAATTTACGGTCACTATGACGATGCTGAAAGATATGCATTCTTTGCACGTGCAGTGCTTGAAATGCTTCCTCATATCGGTCTTAAGCCTGACATTATCCATTGTAACGACTGGCAGTCTGCACTTACTCCCGTCTACTATTCACTTTTCTATGCAAACCGCCCCGGATATGAAAACATCAAAACTATTTTCACTATTCATAATATTGCTTATCAGGGCGTTTACGGAAAAGAACTCCTTGAAGATGTTGTCGGCATTCCCTACGACCAGGCAGGTGTGCTCGAATACGACAATGATGTGAACTTTATGAAGGGTGCTATTGAATGTGCAAACGCAGTTACAACTGTAAGCCCCACATATTCAGAAGAAATTCTCGACCCCTGGTTCAGCCATGGTCTTGACGGAATTTTACGCGACAGGCAATTCAAGCTCAGCGGTATTCTCAATGGTATTGACACAGTTCTTTACGACCCTGAAACAGACAAGAATATTTACGAAAACTTCTCAGCAGAAGATTTCTCAAAAAAAGCAAATAACAAGCAGAAGCTTCAGGAGCATTTCGGTCTTCCGCAACGTGACGATGTGCCTGTGATGGGTATTGTTTCACGTCTTGTTGACCACAAAGGTCTTGACCTTGTTAAAACAGTTATGGAAGAACTGCTTACAACAGAAGATATGCAGCTTGTTGTTCTCGGTTCAGGCGACTGGCAGTACGAAAACTTCTTCAAATATCTCAACGAAAAATATCCTGATAAAGTTGGTCTTAAGCTCGGTTTCATCCCTGACCTTGCAAAGAAAATCTATGCAGGCACTGACCTTTTCCTTATGCCGTCAAAGAGTGAACCTTGCGGCCTTTCACAGATGGTTGCATTGCGCTACGGTTCAATACCCATTGTACGTGAAACAGGCGGTCTTAAAGACTCTATTTCTGACAGCGGTGATAACGAAGGTAACGGCTTTACTTTCGCAAGTTACAACGCTCACGATATGATGTACACAATCCGCCGTGCTCTTGAAGGATACAAAAACAAAGAGGGCTGGAACACACTCGTAAAACGTGCAATGGAATGTGACAATAGCTGGAAGAAATCAGCAAACGATTACATCAGACTTTATAATGCATTAATCAAAGGATGAAATTAACTTGAAATCTTACTATATTTACCTTTACAGAAACGGACTTACCGATTCTAACCTTGAGGGGAAATACATTGGTCATACCGACGTACCTTTAAGTGAAGACGGAATTAAACAGATTGAACAGATGAAACAGGATTATGAATATCCTTATGTTGACGCTGTTTTTACAAGTCCTTTAAAACGCTGTACCGAAACAGCAAAGCTTGTTCACCCTGACAAAGCACCTCTTGTAATCAATGACCTTATTGAATACAACTTTGGTGAATATGAGGGAAAAACTGCAGAAGAACTGAAAGGAAATGAACTTTTCAAGCGTTGGCTTTCAGGTGAAGCAGGAGTTGAGCCTCCTTTCGGAGAAAGTAACGAAGCCTTCTCACAGAGAGTTTCTGACTGTTTTATAAAAATAGTTGACGGACTTCTCAAAACAGGCACAACAAAATCTGCAATTTTCACTCATGGCGGTGTTATCATGTACATCCTTGCCGCTTTCGGAATTCCCGAGGCACCTATGCATGAATGGATGATGCCCTGCGGTTGCGGTTATGCAATAAGAATTACTCCCGGAATATGGTCACGAGGCAGAAAATTTGAAGTTATTGCTGAAGCACCCTATGTTCCTGAGGAAGAAACGGAATAAAAAAGGACCTCCATACATAACATTGTGTATGGAGGTGTTTTTATGCCTGAAGAAAATGAAACTTTAAAAGTAACCAACACAGATTTCCCGCGAAGGAAAAAGAAAGATGCAGAAAACAAAGATTTTTTCACACGCATTATTTCAGTACAGATTATTGTAGTTGCAATGCTTATAGGCGGAGTTTTCGCGCTTAAAAAAGCTAACCCTGAAAATTTCGAACTGCTTAAAGCAAGTTATACTTATATAATGAAAAATGATATGAGTGTGCGTGAGGTTTTTGCAAGCATAAAAAATATTGTTATTTCACCTCAGGGCGGCGACGATATATCTGTTTTCTCACCTCAGAGCGGCACTACTTTTTCGCCATACTACATATCATCTGAAATATGCATCCCTGTCAACGGAAGGATAACATCACCATTCGGGTACAGAATCAATCCGTTTACCAAGGCTTTTTCATTCCATTCAGGGCTTGACATAGCAGCCCCTCACGGTGATAAAATCAAAGCAGCATATTACGGGAAAGTGACAAAAGTTTCTTATGACTCCGTCGGCGGTAATTTCGTAGAGCTTGCACACAATGATGGCCTTGTAACTCAATATTTCCACTGTTCAGAAGTGGTTGTTAAGGAAGGTATGGTGGTGCGTAGCGGTGAAACTATTGCCCTTGTAGGTTCAACGGGACGTTCAACAGGACCTCATCTCCACTTTGTAATCAAAGTTGACGGCAAAAACGTTAACCCACTTTACGTGATGGATATAAATGACAATACAGTGTAAAGAAACAAAAATCACTATCAGTTTTTTATTTGCTCTGGTAGTGGCTGTTATCGGAATTTCCGACAAAACAAACTCGACTGTTCTGTGCCTGATTTCAGCAGCACTCCATGAACTCGGCCACTTATCGGCAATCTTTATTTTCGGAGAAAAACCGAAAGAAATTGTTTTCACACCATTCGGAATCAGAATTGAAAGAAGAGAAAACCACTCTCTGTCATTCACAAAAGAGGCTGTCTGTGCTTTTTCAGGTCCTTTTATAAATCTGATATTGGCATTGATTTTCAGAAATACATATTTTTCAGAAGTCAACCTTGCCATTGCTTTTCTCAACCTTCTTCCATGCGAGCCTCTTGACGGCTCAAAGATTCTCGAAAATATTCTAAAAAACAAGCTGAGTTCTGAAAAAGTTGAAAAAATTTCCCTGATTATTTCCTGCATAACAGTTTTCCCTGTTGCAGTTACAGGATTTATACTGCTTTTTGAAAGCAAGGGAAATTTCACGCTTTTACTTGTAAGCTTTTATCTCATATTTTTTATAGCACTTAAAAAGAAAAACATCCCCTCAACAAAATAAACGTTGAGGGGATAATTACTTATTTTATGAAATTATAAACACATCGCAACCATGCTTTTGTGTTGTTGATATAATTTTGCTTTCTTCATATACTTCATCTGTCCAGCAGTTGAGAATATTATACTTTTCTTTTTTATCAACATTAACATCGGCTGAAGAAACAATTTTATCTATATCAACTTTAACTTTTTTCTTACCTGATGTTGTATTGAATACACATACGGCAACACGTTTTTTATCAAGAGGTTTTACCAGCACATCAACACCGCATTTATTTGCAACACCCTTGATTTTTTTACAGGGAATTCCGAGTATATCCTGATTGATTCCGATAAGCTTTTTATTCGTGAGAATTCTGTAAATCTTACTGTCAGTATCAACTGTGCCGTCAGATTTAATAAATTTTCTTATATCGTTACCAAGAATCAGCGGTGCACACATCATACACCACAAAGAAAAATGGCTCTTGTTTTCTTCATAAGTCAGCTTACCGTTGCCCACTTCGAGCATATCGGGGTCATTCCAACCACCCACAGATGCATATCTGCCGAGCCTTACTGTGAATTTATACAAGGCAAAAATACTGGGCCAGTTGGGCATAATATCAGGCGTTGTTCTCCAGAGATTACCTGCTTCCGCACCCCATTTCCACGGCCTGTTTCTGCCCCATTCGCAAATCGAGTAAACAATTTTCTTCTCGGGAACAGAGTTCTTTTCCGCATATTCCCTTGTTGCCCTTTTCAGTTCGCTTCCCATAAGCTTATACTGAAAAAAGGCACTATCCTGCCTTGACGCAATGGGATTATATAATTTAATTGTGTTCTCACCCGCTTCAAGTTCAACCTCAAGCTGAAGCCTTGCCTCAGGAGTAAACCTCTTCATTCCCGGCACATCAAGGTAATATTCTTTTTTACCGTTTACTGAAAAAGCAATAAATTTATCTTTTCTCACTGCCTTACGCACAACGAGAGTAAGCACATATGTACCTGCTTTTTCAGCAGTTATTCCGCTGAATTCAGCACTGCCGCTGTTACTGCAAAGACCTTGTATAAAAAATCCGCCCTCAACCTTTTTATCTTTCACAAGACGGGCATTGCCGCCGAGTTTAGCCTTCTCTGCCACAGCTTCATAAAAATCTTTTCCGCTTTTTTCACCGATACATAATTTCACAACTCTCGGTGCAACTGCAGGCACAGGCACATTATGGCAAAAATCATATTTAAAATATTCTACTCCCCATTCGGCAAAAGTGTCTGCATCAATTCTTTCCTTACCGAGAGATGCGGGGTAATCTTCACAGGTGAGTGTACCGTTTGAAGAATAAATGCCCAATTTAAGCCCCTGACTGTTTACATAGTCGTTAAGTGCTTTAATCCCTGATGGAAATGTGATAAAATCCGTTCTCAACTTTCCGTTTTCATCACGGGAAGAATTCTGCCAGCAGTCGTCAATATTGATATATTGATACCCTGCTTCTGCAAGTCCGCTGTTTTTCATTGCATCGGCAATTTCTTTTATCAGGTCTTCGCTGATTTTATTTCTGAAAAGATTCCAGCTTGACCAGCCCATAGGCGGTGTCAACGCAACTCCGTTATTATATTTTTCAGTCACTTTGCTGTTGAGTCTGAATGAACGAATAAATTTTTTCGCCAGACATAAAGGACAGTATTTTACACTCATATATATCACCTTAAATTATTTTACTACAATTATATACTTTTTGCAACAAAAGCACCCATTGTTTCAACGGGTGCTTCTTATTAATTATTCATTTGTTGTATCGCTGATAATCTTACCGTCCTGAATACGGATAACCCTGTTTGCCTCTTTTGCAATATCGTTATCGTGAGTAATAAGAATTATCGTTCTGCCTTCATCGCTGAGTTCGTGAAGAATTCTCATAACTTCACGTCCCGAAGAAGAGTCAAGGTTACCTGTAGGCTCATCAGCAAGAATCACGGGAGGCTTTGCTGCAACAGCCCTTGCTATAGCCACTCTCTGCTGCTGTCCGCCTGACATCTGTGACGGTCTGTGGTAAAGGCGTTTTGAAAGCCCTACCCTTTCAAGTGCTTCTGTGGAAAGACGGTTTCTTTCCTCCCTCTTCATTCCTCTGTAAACAAGAGGCAATTCAACATTATCTATAGCAGTAAGACTGGGAATCAGATTGAATCCCTGGAAAATAAATCCTATTTGCTTATTTCTGATTTCAGACTGCTCATCATCTGTCAGCGTTGCAACATCTCTGCCGGAAAGGAAATACTCACCACTTGTAGGTCTGTCAAGAAGACCGAGAGTATTCATAAGAGTTGATTTACCTGAACCCGACTGACCGATAATAGCAACAAACTCACCTTCGTCGATTGTCAGATTCACTCCGTCAAGAGCACGCACTTCGTTCTCTCCGGGATTATAAATTTTGTATACATCTTTAATTTCAATTAAAGCCATAATTCAACCTCCCGAAAATTATTCGTGTCTCAACGCATCAATCGGCAACATCTTTGCAGCACGTCTTGCAGGATAAATTCCGAAGAAAATACCGATTGCACTTGAGAAGCCTACTGCAATAGCCACCGTACTTGCCTGCAGACTGACACTTATTTTCATAATACTTGCTATAGAATACGCACCCACAACGCCAAGCATAAGCCCTATTATACCGCCTATAAGACAGAGGATCACTGATTCCGTAAGAAACTGGAACATAATTGTGGATGTTTTGGCGCCCAGGGATTTTCGTATACCGATTTCACGTGTTCTTTCCGTTACGGATACAAGCATTATGTTCATAACGCCTATACCGCCTACAAGCAATGAAATTGCACTCACACCTGCGATAAATATTGTAAGAATACGGATAACACTATCAAGCATATCGATATATGTTGCCATATTCTGCACCATATAAAGACCTGAACCGAAGTTATTGTTTCTTGAATAAAGCACATTTGAAACAATGTTACCAATTGCTTCCAGCTGGCTGTCATCATCAGCCATAACATAAATCATATTATATTTATCTGTTGTACCCATCATGGTATCAAGCAATGTCTGAGGCACAAGAAGCATAGCAGCACTTGCCACATCCATATTTGCCATACCTGCCATACTTTCCATCATCATATCAGTCATATCTTCTGATGCAGCCGCATCATAAAGACCAATAAGCTTAAGCTGAACTGTCTGGTCATTTACAGTAAGATTAAAATATTTACCAACACAGTCTGTTGTGCCGAAAAGCATTGATGCCATAATGTTGGGCATAACACAGACCTTTGCACCTGAATCATATTCTTCTTCAGAGAAAAATCTGCCTTTTTTTGTTTTTGCCATCATAACAGTCTGCAAATCTGTATTACCACCGATAGCTATGGCAACGTCTGCGTTTGCAAAGTCTGTAGAGCCTGAGCCTATTCCGTATCCCATCTGAGAAATACATCTGACACCTTCAATTTGCTTAAGTGCCTTTATATCTGCTTTTGAAATATATTCATCAGGAGCTGCCTCTGATTTTACTGTTATAGTAATCATATTCGAGCCCATACTACTGAGCATATCTATAATGTAATCACGTCCGCCGTTACCAACCGTAACAACTGCAATCACAGATGCAACACCGATTATAATTCCGAGCATTGTCAGGAGGGAACGCATTATGTTAGTTTTAATGCTGAATATCGCTATGCGTATATTTTCAATGATATTCACGCTATTCTCCTCCTTTTGAATTAACCGGGAAGCACTCTCTGACCGTCTTTCATTACCATTGAAGGTGCTCTGACAATCTGGTCACCTTTTTCAAGGCCTTCAATAACCTCATAGTTTATACCATCAAAAAGACCTACAACAACAGATGTTTTTTCGATAACTTCTTCATCTGCGTTATATTTGAAAACATAATATCCTGATTCATTGTCATACTGAATTGCTTCAACAGGAACAAGTTTTACATCTTTCTTTGTTTCAAGAGCTGCAGAAAGTTCAACATCCATACCGATGATAACACTTCTGTCTGCTTTATCAATTACAACTTTTGCAGCAAGTGTATTTGTTGCAGCACCGCCTGAGCCCATAAGTGAATTTATATTGAATCCGCCTGATGAGCTGTCAGCTACAGCACTGATATAATTTACTTTTGCATCAAATTTTTTGCCATCCGCTGTTGTAACAGTAACCTTCTGGTCCATTGAAATTTTTGAAATATCATATTTGCTTATTTCAAAAGTTGCTTCAAGGGGATAGTATTCAAGCACAATACCCTTTTTAGACTGTCCTGCAAAAGATGAAACGATATCTGCAATATCAAAGTTTCCGCTTGTAACTGATGCAAGAATTGAAGTAATATCAAGATTTGCTGCAGAAGATGATGAAGCATTTACTACTGTTTCACCTTCTTTGATATTAACCTCGCGAACGAAGCCGTCTTCTTTAGCTACCCAGCCCTTGCTGAATTCGTCGTACTGTGACTGAAGTGAAAGGTAAGACTCGTATGCAGAATCTGCTATTGTTTTATAAACACTTACAAGAGCATCCGCTGACTGTGTCATAAGAACACTTTCCTGTACTTTAAGCTGAACAAGTTCAAATTCCTTCTGGATAAGGAGTTTTTCATTTTCACTCATTATTGATGCAGTCATGGAATTAAGCATCGACATATCAAAGCTTGGTGAATTAAGCATCCCTTTAAGTGCAGATATCATCTGTGCTGTTGAGCCACCGGAAGAAAGAATTGAATCAATAATTCTATCACTCATTTTTTTGTTTCCGAGAAGGTCTTTGATTGCCTCTCGTAACTCTTCAAGGTCTTTTTCGCTTACTTCACCGGAAGCACTTCCTGTATTACCTGCAGTTGATTGTTTCTCTGCATTCACTTTCTTTTCCAAAACAATAATTTCTTTTTCGAGAGCAGCAACCTGGGAAGAAATGTCTGTAAGCTGTGTTGAAGCCACATTTGCACCGTTTACATAATCTGAATATGCTTTATAAGCTGTGTTATATGCATTTCTCTTTTCATTGAGAACTTTTCTGAGGCTTGATGTATCAAAAGTTGCAAGCACATCACCTTTTTTTACGTTATCTCCGACACGCACATTAACTTTATTGACTTTCACGCCCTCAAAGATTTCGTATGAATCCTGATTGCCCGACTGAACTATAGCTGTAGTATCGAAAGTCTCCGTAATATCTCCTGTTTCGATTTCTGTAATCTGTGTAATAATCGGATCTTCAGGTTTAAATGCTATGTACAAAACCGCAGCAGCAAGTGCAAGCACAATAAAAATTAAAATTACCGCTACAACTTTTTTCTTTTTACTCCATTTTTTGTTCATAAAGAAAGAGCCTCCTATCCCTATTATCTTACTATATCATTCTAACATACTATGCAGAAAAAGTAAAACAAATAAATAATTTTTTAAAGAAAATTAACATTTGCACAACAAAAACATCGTAGAAAAAAGAAATAAAAAACAATTATTAGAATTGACTTTATAAATGCAAAGTTTTATAATTGATTATATTGTGGAGGTTTGTGTTTTTCTGGCGAAAAACGTATATTTTTGACAGATGCATATGAAACAAAAACAAGCAAGACGCTTAAGCATCTTACTTGTTTTTTGGCCGTCGTTTAACTCAATTTTTAAGTTCGCTGATAAAACAATACATCATTACAAGTCCACAGCTGAGTATTGTACCGCCAATTATATCAGTAATCCAATGTACACCTGAAAGAATTCTGCCGATAACCATAAAAATAATAAAAACAATAATTAATATAGAAATAAGTTTTTTCAGTGTTTCATTTTTGATACGATTATTAAATTGCATAATTGCAGTCGGCATAATACACATTACAAGCATAGTGGTTGTCGACGGATAAGATGCTTCCAGAAAGCCGTTTATCAGTATTGGTCTGTAGTTTACAACAAACATTTCAAAGAAAATGTACATTGCAATTACAAGAACATAAAAACCGCCGAGAACAAGAATGCTGTAATCAACTTTCAGAATTCGTTTTCTCTTAATCCACTGTATAAATCCAAGCACAGCAAATCCCATAGCGAAGCCTAGCGGAACCAGACCTAACCAATCTGTAATCGTGTAAAGCGACATATTAACACCTGTAAGATTGTGAATAAACTGATTAAGTGTTGCAAAGCCGACAGTGGAGTTTTGCGGACCGATTGCTTTAACATCAATAAATTGAATTGCTGTCGTCCACAACAAAAATACAGCAAGCGTACAAATTGCGGTATAAAGAGTTTTCTGATTATCTTTTCTCATTTTTGTCAACCTACCTTTTAAATTTTTGGCTTTCGCCTGAATCAAGTCTAAAGGAAGGTATGAACAAACACAAGAAACGGGATGTCACACAAGTGACACTTTCCGTATCATTGCCATTTTATGAGCAACAAAACCTTTATAATGAGCAACACGAACATAAAAGTTGCTGCATAGGGTTGTGTGCTGATAATAAAAATCAGTATTCCTATTGCATTTAATATTAAAGAAATTTTACTTTTGCTTTTAATCCAGAATGTATTCTGACTTTTTTGTAAAGCAAGTGTTAAGATTCCCATCGTAACAATTAAAAATACAATAGCAATATAAATAATCCGCAAATATGAAGATGTTTCAACAAATGATAATAGTGATACTGCTTGTATATTTTTATTTGTAGCCTGACCGAAGAAAGGTATAAAAAAGAACATTGCAATACAAATATCAAGCAAACCGAACACTAAATCACGAAAATAATTTCGCTTTTTATTTGTATCTTCTTCAGCTATTATAAGTAGTTCCTCACCTGACAAAAGTTCATCAATCGTTACTCCGAAAAATTCAGATAACGCCTTCAATGAATCAATGCTCGGATAACCTCTGCCTGATTCCCATTTTGAAACAGCAGTACGTGAAACATAAATAGCAGCTGCGAGTTCTTCTTGTGTAATTTCTTTTTGTTTTCGAAGATGCTGTAATTTCTCATTAAATTCCATAACAAACTCACTTTAGTAATATTGGTTATAGAAATTATACCATAATCCTAACAAACAAATCAACCTGAATACATATTCTTCTGCTAATGGTTCATCTCGCTTGCCGTCTCGGCAACGATTGTAATCGGCTTCGCCGATGGCGGCTCAAGTCCTATTACGTTCCTGGAAAAAACAAAAAGCCTTGTAACTGAAAGCTACAAGACCTATAATTTGGTGCCGGTGACCGGACTTGACGGCGTTCGCTTCGCTTGCCGTCTCGGCAACGATTGTAATCGGCTTCGCCGATGGCGGTTCAAGTCCTTTTAAGTTTCCGAAAAAAATAAAAAGCCTTGTAACCGAAAGCTACAAGACCTATAATTTGGTGCCGGTGACCGGACTTGAACCGGTACGATGTTGCCACCGAGGGATTTTAAGTCCCTTGCGTCTGCCTATTCCGCCACACCGGCGCACCGCATTAACAGGAAATATTATAAATCAAATCTTCCGTATTGTCAAGAAAAAAAGCAAATCAATGTAAAATATTATTTACATATTTTTAATTTTTTCTCAAATACATTTCAAATTATCGGGTTTATTATTGATATTCCCAAGGCAAGGAGGTGTGATTTTTGCCGTCTGACATTTTTATTTTCAAAAGGGTTGAAAAGAAATATTTTCTCAATCCTCAACAAGTTGATATGCTGATGAGCAAAATCGGCTGCTTTGTTGTGCCTGACTCTCACGGAGAAAGCACCATATGCAGCCTCTATCTTGACACACCTGATAATCTTCTGATACGTAACTCCATTGACGCAAAAGTTTATAAAGAAAAACTGCGTCTGAGAAGCTACGGTACGCCTGATAAAACTGATAAAGTTTTTCTTGAAATAAAGAAAAAATTGGATGGCGTTGTTTACAAACGACGCGTTGCATTATCTTTGAATGATGCAATGGAATACATATTTTCCCTTGAAAAACCCTTCGATTCCCAGATAATGCGTGAAATTGACTATGCTATGAAATTTTATAATCATCCGCTTCCTAAAATGATGGTTGCATATAAACGGATA
>JAZQWT010000131.1:0-20032 GCA_045632485.1 Acutalibacteraceae bacterium | reverse complement strand
ATGAGTCCCGTACCTATGAGAGGCAAACGTTGTCAATCTGATATGATCGAGTATACTGCACTTAAAATTGCAGAAATTAAAGAAATCGATTATGAATCTGTTATTAATACTGCAAGAAAAAACACTGAGGAATTATTCAACATTATTTAGTGGAGGAAAATATGAAAAGAGAAGACTTTAATCAACTGCCTCAATCATTGAGAAGTTTTCTGACTTATCTTGAAGTTGTTAAAAATAAATCATCTCTTACTGTTATCGAGTACGCATCCGATATCAGAACTTTTCTTCGCTTTCTTAAATCAAGTAAGAGTCTGGTTGATAAAAATACACCTTTTGAAGAAATCGACATTTCTGACATTGATGAAAAAATCTTATCAGAAGTGACACTCAATGACGGTTATGAATTTTTACTTTATTGTAAAACAGAACGAAACAACGATTCAACTGCACGTGCAAGAAAAGTTACATCCATAAAATCATATTTCAAATATCTTTCAACAAGAGCAAATATCATTAAAGATAATCCGTTTATTGAACTTGAAGCGCCAAAGCTCAAAAAAACATTACCTAAATATCTTTCTCTTGAACAAAGCAGAATGCTCCTTAACTGTGTTTATAATGATTCTAACCCAAATAAAGAACGTGATTTCTGTATACTGACTTTATTTCTGAATTGCGGTTTGCGTTTAGCAGAGCTTGTAGGATTGAATCTGCAAGACATTCATGATGATAACTCAATAACGGTTACAGGTAAAGGAGATAAAGAAAGAAAAATCTATCTTAATTCATCCTGTATCGCAGCCATAAATAATTATCTGAAAACAAGACCTGTAGACGGCGTAAAAGACAGAAATGCATTGTTTATAAGCAGAAACAAGCAACGCATAAGCAGAAGGACGGTTCAGAATATCGTTGAAAATGCACTTGATAAATCCGGACTCAGTGAACTTGGTTTTTCAACACATAAACTCCGTCATACTGCGGCAACACTTATGTATCAATACGGAGACGTTGACGTTTTATTACTAAAAGAAATATTAGGTCACGAAAACCTGTCCACTACACAAATATACACTCACGTGGCTGATGAACAATTAAAGAAAGCAGTCAGTCTTAATCCTCTGAACAACGAAACAACAGGTTAAAAATTAAACATAGGAACAACATACATTGATAATACAGTAGAAACCAAAGCTGTGCTGACTGTAAGAACAGCAAAAATCAGATATCTCATAATGTACATTTTCATATCACAGATTTGATTGTTTTTTTGCCTCTTATCAAGAAGTTGTTTTAAAATATTCCCTGACGTTACCATGCTTTCTTTACCTGACCATAATAATACGACCGTATTAAGTATTTGCATCGGATACAATATCAACAAACAATATACAAAACCGCTAAAAGCATATTCTGAATATAAGAAGGCACTTAAAGCACCGATGCTTATCCCCTTTATCAGACAAAAAATTACAGGTACCGGAAATCCGACAGCACATAATCCGAATATAAAGTTCAATAATACGATACCCAAATTATATACAATCTGCAAAATTAAATATCTTGCAAACGTGAAGTCTGATATAAAAGTTATATAGTTATCAAATATCCCTGATACTGACAAGTATGTTGATTGATCTGCTTTAACAAAGAAGCTACCTGTTAACAAGCCAATGAACACAACAAAAAACAGCAACAATATCTGTATATGCCTGCTTGTCTGAACGATAAAACCTCCAAAATATTTATTGTTTTTGTGGTTAAAATTAATCAATTTTATTTTCATAAAAAACCTCCTTGATATTTAACTTCTTTTGGGTTAAATATATTCAAGGAGGTTAATTTTTATTACAATATTACAACAATCATTTTTCGATATCGTGAATTTTCTGAATTCTCACAGCATGTCTACCGCCTTCAAATTCGGTATTCAGGAATATATCAACAAGTTCACAAGCAAGTCCCGGGCCAACTACCCTGCCACCAAGGCAAAGAACATTTGCATCATTGTGGAGACGTGTGAATTTTGTAGAAAACTCATCACTGCATACAGCAGCACGTATTCCCTTATGCTTATTAGCAGCAATAGAAATACCGATACCTGTACCGCAGACCAAAATTCCGTTTTTGCATTCTTCACTGATAATACTTTCGCATACAGCTCTTGCAATATCGGGATAATCAACACTGTTTTCATCGAACGTACCGAAATCCTTAAAAACAACGCCAACCTTCTTAAGATGAGCTACAATCTCTTCTTTCAACTTATATCCACCGTGGTCACACCCAATTGCTAACATTTATATCCTCTCCTTATTTCAATTGTTTTTTTGCAAGCTCTCTCTGAGCCTGCGGTAATCTGATATAATTAACAGAAACATTTTTGCTATGTTTCTGTTCTTTATCAATCGCACACACTGCCACAGAAGCAGCACGTTGCATTCTTATGTGTTGCGGAGCTAAATAAACATTTTCGCAAGAATTCTTTGCTTTGTTATAACACAATTCAGCACCATCACCAATAAAAATTACTTTTTCATTCGTTATCTTAATATTTTCACAGAGTTGGTCAATCGACATTGCTTCATCATCTGTCAAGCGATTAACTTTACAGTTATTATCATTTCTGAACATAGCAGTATACACCTGATTACATCGTGCATCCATTGCAGAACATATTATACCATCAAAATATGGAAGATTATATGCCATGCTTTCAAGGGTCGAAACTTCAACACAGGGTATATCATTTGTAAAGGCAATCCCCTTTACTGTTGCTATACCAATTCTTACTCCGGTAAAAGACCCGGGACCATTTGCAACAGAAATCAAATCAATATTATTTACTGTAACACCTGCCATTTTAAGACAACTATCTATCATCGGAAGTAAAGTCTGACTATGAGTAAGACCTGTCTGAGAAAAAACCTCACTTACAAGTTTACCGTCTTTTACCACTGCAGCGCTTGCAGCTGTTGCAGAACTATCGATGCCCAAAATTATCATTTATGTACCTGCCTCTCCGGGAGAATAAATTGTAATTTTACGTTCGTTTTCTTTTTCGCCTGGTTGAAAAACAATCCTGATATATCCTTCAGGTAATACATTCTCAATATTTTCGCTCCATTCAACCGCAAGAATACCACCCATATCCAGATAATCAAAAAAGCCTGTTGAATATAAATCATCCCATGTGCTTATTCTGTACATGTCAAAGTGATAAAGGTGTGGATTACCGCTGTAATCGTGTACAATTGCAAACGTTGGACTGCTTATTTCCGAATCATTACCAAGACCTTTTGCGAGACCGCGGACAAAAGCAGTTTTTCCCATCCCAAGTGTACCAAACATTGCTAATACTTCGTTTCCCGAAAGATCTTTAGCAAAATCAGCAGCTATTTTTTCAGTGTCAGAAACACTATGGGTAATATACTCCTTCATAACCTACTCCCAAAAATAAAAACTTTACATCCTATTATAACACTTTTTAGTGAAAAGTAAATAATTATTTAAAAAAATAAGCCGACATGTTGCTATGCAACATAAATCGGCTTATCAGCGACCAAACACAAACGCTCTTTTGTTCTGTCGCAACTTTATTATAAACCGGATTACAAAGTTTTAATCATAGAAAAAAATGTAAAACGAACTGATATTTATAAAAAATATTAAATAAACTCTTGCAATTTTTCTTTTACTGTGATAGAATATATCGGAAATAACATACGGAGGTATTTATAATGACAGGATATGAAATCGCATTAGCAATCGGACTTATTGTTTTATCTTTATTCCTTATAGTTGTTGTCCTTCTTCAGGAAAGCAAATCAGCAGGTCTTTCAGGTGCTATTGCAGGCGGTGCAGATACTTTCTTCGGAAAACATAAGGGCCGTACTATGGAAGCTAAACTTGAAAAAGCAACAAAATATGTTGCTATTGTTTTCTTAGTTTTAACACTTGTTACTTGTTTCCTTATCGCATTCTTCAGAGGCTAAGTTTTACAAAATTGGCTCACCTGCTTGGTGAGCTTATTTTTTTACATTTACTTCTTGCAATGACAACCCATTGATTGTATAATATTAGAGAATAAACATACAGAGGTGACTTTCTTTGGAAAGTTTGCGAAAAAATTTAAATAAGCTCTTTAAAGGAACCGACTGGGTAATGATGTTACTATGTCTGGTTGCATCAATTTTCGGTACGCTCCTCGTTCATAGTGCAACAATTTACACTTTAACGGAAGACCAGATAATTTCACGTGATACAAGAACAATGATTATTGCGATTGTTCTTGGTATTGTAGTATCAATTATCATTTCATTAATTGACTATGAATTAATTATCAAAATCTGGCCTGCAATTGCCGCTGTTTCACTATTATTGATGGTTTCCTTATTCTTTTTCGGCGTTGGACCTGATGCTCGTAGTGACGCTAAAACATGGCTTAAAATTACTGAATCTTTTTATTTCCAACCTTCCGAATTGGTTAAAATAGCTTTCGTAATTACATTTTCCGTCCATATCGAGCTTATATCAGACAAAATTGATAAGTTTGTAAGTGTGATTTCTTTAGCAGCACACGGAATGATATATGCCGGTTTAGTAGCACTTACAGGCGATATCGGTTCTGCACTTGTTTTCATACTGATTTTTGTCGGCATGATGTTTATCGCAAACGTACAATTACGTTATTTTGCAATTGGTTTACTTGCTGTTGTTGCAATGATACCTATTGTGTGGACAAAAATTTTCTCTGAAATCCAGAAAGAACGTTTTCTTGCGCTATTTTTTCCTGAATCATTCGGAGATGTTATCTATCAGCAGGATAATTGCATCAAAGCCATCGGTTCCGGCGGATTCTTTGGTAAAGGCTTGTTCAATGGCGTCTTTACTCAGAACGGAATCGTACCAGAAAGTAGAAATGATATGATTTTATCTGTTGTAGGTGAAGAACTTGGTTTCGTCGGTTGTATTGGTTTATTAGTATTATTTACCCTTATTGTATTCAGGATTTTTGTTAATGGAAGACGTTCAAAAGATAACCCCGGAACTCTTATATGCTACGGTATCGCCTTTATGATAATGTCACAGATTATAATTAATATCGGTATGTGCTTACAATTACTTCCTGTTATCGGTATTACTTTACCATTCCTCAGTGCGGGTGGTTCATCTACCCTCTCTATCTATGTTGCAATAGGTCTTATAATGAGTATCTATCGACAAAACATAGAAATTGAACCTGAAAACTTTACTCTTTCAGGTATCAACACCCCCTACTCAGATTTTAAAACCAAATAAAAAACAAACGCCTTGAGAAACTCAAGGCGTTTGTTTTTACAAACTTACATAAGATTATCAAAATATTTACCAAGCTTTTCAACATAGAACATACAATCAAGACGCTTATCTTTTTTGCAATTATTATGAATTTCTGTTATCTGTTCTTCAGTAACTGTACAGGATTCTTTAAATATCTTTTCAAACGATGAATATTCTGCTTTCTCAGAAATATACCCATTAACACCATTGACAATGTATGATGCAAGATCGCTTGTGGGTGTTGTAACTGAAGGAACACCCATTGCAAGACATTCAGCAAACTTTGTCGGAAAGCCTGCTAATGTGGGCTGTGAAATCATTCTTGCAAAAATTGAAAAATCCGCTTTTGCTATTGCATTAAGACAAGTCTTATTGTCACAGAAGCCATGGAAAGTAATTCTGCTATCATCTACGTATGTTGTCTTTTCAGGATAGAGTCTGATATAATCTTCTTTAGTTATTCCGAATATATCAAAAATAGCGTGTGACGGAGCGTTTTTACCAAAAGCCTCTACACACCAGTCTACTCTGTCTTTACTGCCTTTAAAGCCGGGATTACCGGAATATACGTATCTGAGGGTACCGTCGTATTTATAAGTAGGAAGATTCTGAAATCTTTTGTCTGTAGAAACCGTAAGTGAAGGTACTATCAGACAATTGCAATTATGGGTTTTTGTATAATAATCATACAAGAAAGAACTGATAGTTATAACATTTTTAATTCTCGGTTTTAAAACCTTGACATAAATTTCTTCATCAAGCTTTTTATAAGTTCTTCGTATAATATTTCCCATAAACTCATCAAACCAGTCCTCTGTGTCTGAAACCATATGGATACCATGCTTTTTAGCAAATCTCATAAGGCCGTAAAAATTAGTCGACCCGATACTACAGCATACTATCGAATGTACTCCTTCAGAAAGAAAACCACTGATAAACTTATTAAGCTTTATGAAACTTACTGCATCTTTAGCCCAATCTGTGTTTGAAGCGGGATAGGGCAAATTGTAACAATCAAAACCATTTACAACAAAATGTGTATCTTCAATATTAGTTGAAGTTGATTTATCTCTACTGTAGCCTATTAAAACAGGTTTATATCCTGCTTCACGCAGAGCAATACAGTTTGCAAGCACACGATGAGCAAGAGCGTTAATATCAGGCAGTTCAATGTGTGCTATATAAAAAACAATTTTTCCATTTTTATTATTTGTTTTCATTAATTATCCCCCATAAAATTAATGTTAGTTAACTGAGATACAAAATATTTATGCTGCACTCTTAGCCGAGTTTACACCACTGTTAAAATCATCTATTCCATCTCCGACGAGTGACATTGTACGGTCATAGGATTCTTTAGCCAGACTCAGAGAAATATCAGAAAGACCAAATTCTGCAGACCAATCTGAAACTTTTTTATCAAGAGGAATTATGGTGTATTTTCCATTTGTTAAATCAACCCATGTAGGTATAACTTCAACACTCTTTACGATAACAGTTCCGTCTCCGTATTTTTCAAAATTCACACCAAAAATCATACCATCTTCTGTATTGCCTGTTTTAAGCCCCATAAGGTGTCTTCTCTGATTAGATATGAAATTACCTAAAGAATACAGACAAACGGTTCTTTTCCCCGAAATTTCCGATGTAAACGTACGTACAGGCTCTACAACATGAGGATGTCCGCCAATGATAACATCTACTCCAAGATCACACATCTTTTGCGCCATTTCATCCTGATATACATTACCGTCAAGATCGTATTCATCGCCCCAATGCGGATAAACAACAATAACCTCAGCACCATCAGTTTTCATTGATTTTATTTTATTTTCAAGGTCAGTATAAAATTTATCAAGATTATTATAATCAAAAGAATTAATAAGTCCGGCAACCTGTGAATCAATAGGTATACCATTAATTGCTTTTGTTCCGGGAACTGTAGATACAGTTTCGTAAGTGTAATTGATTATACCGATTTTAATGCCGTTTACATTTATAACATTATACAACTTCTGGGTATTATCTTTTGCTACACCCGAATATTCAAGACCGGCATTCTCAATTACTCCAATTTTACGAATGAAACCCTGATAACCGCAATCATATGTATGGTTATTAGAAAGTAAAAGCATATCACTTCCCATATTTTTTGCCGCGTCAATAATTGAATCGGGACAGTTAAAAAGCGGATACCCTGAATAGGTGCGACCATTTTCTGTTCCCCCGAGAGACACCTCGAGATTAGCAACATTATAATCATATCGCGCCATATATGGGGTAATATACTTAAAAATCGGATTAAAGTCATACACATTCTCTGAAGATTTAACACTATTAAAAACAGGAGTATGTATCAGAATATCACCAATACTCGAAAGAGAAGCTTCTGCTATAACAGCATCGGGATCAACATTGTTATATTCACCTTTTTCAGAAAAACCATCTGAATCTGTTTTTTCAGTTCTTATGGGAATGTCAATAAAATTCGAAACAATAAACATTGCAGCAACTGATAAAATCACTGTTAATAAAAAGGCTTTTAAAAAACGTTTTGCAGGGTTTCTGTTCTTTTTTCCTGACATGATTTTCACCTCAATTATAATTTTTTAAGTTTTGCATATGCTGCCATTATTTTTTTTGTGCTTGCTTTTTCAAAAGCGATCTCAAGGAAATAATCTCCGCCGACAGGTTGTACAGATAAAATAACACCCTTGCCAAAAGCATTATGAATAACAGTATCGCCTACATTATATTCATTTTTCGATGATTTTTTAGTTTCGTCTGCTGATTTTTGATTATATTTTTTAGGTATTGTATATGATTTTTCTGTTTTAATCTGCTGTTGCTGACTGAACATTATCTGCTGTGCTGTTGTAATACTGTTCTTAGAAATATTATCAATAAGGTGAGCAGGAATTTCGTTCACAAAGCGGGAAGGTCTGTTATGAGAAGTTGATCCGAAAAGAAGTCGTGTTCTGGTTGCAGTAAGATAAAGCTTTTCTTTTGCTCTTGTAATTCCTACATAGGCAAGCCTGCGCTCTTCTTCAATTTCAGACGGAACATACATTGACTGCATTCCCGGGAAAATCCCCTCTTCCATTCCGGCGATAAACACAAAAGGAAATTCAAGTCCCTTTGCCGAATGTAAAGTCATAAGTGTAACTGTGTCTGCTTCGGCATTATAATTATCAATATCTGTCATCAAAGACACTTCTTCAAGAAAAGTACCAAGAGTGGCGTTTTCATTTTCATCCTGATGTTTAATAAGGTTTGATAACAATTCATTTAAGTTTTCTGTACGGTCAACGTAAGTTTCTTTATCAAGTGCAAGTGAAGCAACATAACCGCTTTCCGTCATAATTAATTGAAACAATTCGCTTAGTTGTAAAGATTCCGCCTTTACACGTACAGATTCCATCATATCCGTAAAAGCTTTAATTTTACCCGTCGCTCTTGATAAAGCAGGATAATCTTCACAATGTAAAAGTACCTCATAAAGAGAAGTTGAAAGTCCACCGGCAATTTCAAGAGCATGATTTATTGTTGTATCACCAATTCCTCTTTTAGGTTCGTTAATAATTCGTCTCAAGCGAATATCATCAGAAGGATTATTAATAACAGTAAGGTATGCCAATGCATCTTTGATTTCCTTACGCTCATAGAATCGATGTCCGCCGATAACTCTGTAAGGAACTGCAGAACGCACAAGTGCATTTTCAATTGCGTTTGATTGTGAATTCATTCTGTAAAGAACAGTATGGTCAGACCACTTTCTGCCGCCAGATACATTGTCAATAATTGTATCAGCAATAAATCTGCCTTCTTCACGTTCATCATAAGAAACAGAAAAAGTTATGAGTTCACCATCACCGTTATCTGTCCAAAGATTTTTACCTTTTCTTCCTTCATTATTTGCTATAACTGCATTTGCAGCATCGAGAATATTCTGCGTTGAACGATAATTCTGTTCAAGACGGATAACTTTTGTATTTCTGTATCTGTCTTCAAAAGAAAGAATATTTTCTATAGTTGCACCTCTGAATCTGTAAATACTCTGGTCGTCATCACCAACAACGCATATATTTTTTGATTTAGCAGCCAGAAGTTCTGTAAGTCTGTATTGGACATGGTTGGTATCCTGATATTCATCAACCATAATATACTTGAATTTATTCTGATAATATTCAAGTACATCGCTGTGTTTTTCAAAAAGCCTTACAGTGTTTACGATAATATCATCAAAATCCATAGCATCGGCATTTTTAAGCATTGCCTGATACTTGGTGTATGCACGTGAAATCATCTGCAAACGAATATCACTACTTGCATTTTTTGCATATTCTTCAGGTGAAATCAATGAATCTTTTGCGTGACTGATTTCAGTAAGAACTGTTTTAACAGGTAACATTTTATCGCTGATTTCAAGTTGACGCATACATTCTTTCATCATACGTTTGCTATCATCAGTATCATAAATTGTAAAATTTGATGAAAAACCGATTTTATCACCGTCGCGACGTAAAACCTTTGCACAGAACGCATGAAAAGTGCTTGCCCATACGTCATTACCCTGACTACCAAGCATATTTGTAAGTCTTTCCTTAAGTTCTCCCGCTGCTTTATTTGTGAAAGTTATCGCAAGTATCTGCCACGGTCTTGCAGAATCAACGCTCAGCAAATCTTCAATATCAAACATATCGGTGACGTTACCGTTAAGGTAATCTCTCATCAACTGAATATCACTTTCAGTAACATTAAAATAACATTTGTCTGAATTATAAGCCTTACCGAATCTTATCAGATTATAAATTCTGTTAACTATAACTGTGGTTTTACCGCTACCCGCACCTGCAAGAATAAGAAGCGGGCCATCTGTATGTAATACTGCCTCAAGCTGCATTTTATTCATACGTGAAAATTCTTTTTCAATTATCTTTTTTCTTAAATTTAAAAATTCACTGTACATAAATTCACCTTAATAAAAACTGATAATATATTTTAACATTTTCCGACGGATTATTCAATATAAATATAATAAAAAGAAATGAAAAAAGTTGCATCTGATAAAAATAATTGTTATAATATTAATAACTAATTCAGGAGTGAATCTTATGAGATGCGTTATTGTAGGCGGTGCCGAAATAAAAGATTACAACAATGTCAGAAGTTATCTGGATAAAAATGATTTTTATATTTATTGTGATTGCGGACTAAAACATTCTGAAAAATTAAAAATCACACCCAACTTGATTGTTGGTGATTTCGACTCTTACAAAAAGCCCGAAACAGAAATTGAAACAATTGTTTTACCACGCGAAAAAGATGACACAGATACCGTTTTTGCCATAAAGGAAGGTATTAATCGCGGTTATGACAACTTTATATTAATAGGTGTTGTTGGTGAGCGTCTTGATCACACACTTGTTAACGTATCAATTCTGAATTTTCTTGATTCTGAAGGCAAAAAAGGTAAAATCATTGATGACTATTCAGAAATGGAAATAATCAGTAATTCTCCTGCTTTTATTACAGATGATTATTCTTATTTCTCTTTAATCAATATTTTTGGTATAAGCGAAGGTGTTACAATAAAAAATGCAAAATTCACCATTGAAAATGCCAATATAACATCTGAATATCAATACGCAACAAGTAATGAAGTTTTAAATGGGAAAATTGCAGAAGTCAAAGTTGACAATGGCAAATTATTACTTATAAAAGTAAAATAAGCGGTGCTATTTAGCACCGCTTTTTTCTTACCATTTTACATCCCATCTTGATGAAGCTTTACCGGCTTTTATAGATTCATCCTTAACTGTATGCATTTTAGGTTTTGAATTCTTAATTTTTTCATCCAGAAATTTCTTGTGTTTTTTTGAATCTAAAGGTAATTCAACAGGAGCTTTTGTCCAGTCGGATAAATGAATGGCATTCGAAATTGACAAACCTTTGATTCCATCATATCCGGGTGCTATTAAGTCTTCACCAAAAAGAATATTATTCACAAAATTCTGCAAAATCTGATTATGTGCAGATTTGTCATCATCATCAGGAATAAATTCAGAATATTCACACTTGATTTTCTTATAATCAGCCGTATTGAAGTTTCTGTACTCGTGTTCGGGAATTTCATATTTCCACATACAGAGTTTACCGTTTTCAATTACCATTTTCGCCTGGTCACAGGAAATCTCAAGACGGTTTGTACCCGGGTTTTCACCGGTTGAAGTAAACAATGCACCTGTAGCACCGTCAGGGAATTCAAAAAATGCAGAAACATCATCTTCAACTTCAATATCATGAAATTTGCCATAACCGCAGGTTGCAGTAACTTTACAGGGCATACCAACAATCCACTGAAGAATATCGATATTATGAGGACTCTGATTAATAAGGACTCCTCCCCCTTCATCACGCCATGTAGCACGCCAGGATCCGGAATCATAATATTCCTGTCTGCGATACCAGTTGGTATTAATCCATATAACCCTTTTAAGTTTCCCTATTTCGCCCGAGAACATAATTTCGCGTGCTTTTCTGAAAATGGCATTAGTACGCTGATTATACATAATTCCGAATGTTTTACCGCTTTTCTTGGCGGCATCATTCATTTCCAGAACTTTTTCAACATAAACACCCGCAGGCTTTTCAGTCAAAACATTAAGTCCGCATTCAAATGCTTCAATAGCAACTACAGGATGGAGATAATGTGGTGTTGCGATAATCACAGCATCAACTTCACTGCTTGACAATAAATCTCTGTAATTATCAAACAAAGAAACACCAACAAGGTTCTCTTTTGCCCAAATAAGCTTTTTAGGATTTATATCACAAACAGCGGATAAAACAGCATTATCTATCATTCCGTCATATAAATTTTTTGCGTGGGAAGAACCCATGTTTCCGATTCCTACAACACCAAATCTGACTTTATTCATAATAACGCCTTCTTTATTATCACATTCTTGCGGCTTTAATATTTTCAATAAATGCTTTTGCATTAGCTGTAATATCACCTTTTGTAAGACAGCTGCCTGCACCCACTGCGACTGCGCCTGCTTTAATCCATTCAGCAACATTGTCAGCGTCTACACCACCGGTGGGCATAATCTGCACCCAAGGAAGAGGACCTTTGATATCTTTGATAAATCTGGGACCACTCAAATCACCGGGGAAAAGTTTAAGAACATCAACTCCTGCTTCCATTGCAGTAACCGCTTCAGTAATTGTAAGTACACCTGCCATAGATGCAGTTCTATATCTGTTGCAAAGCTTTGTCACTTCAGGATTGAAGTGAGGTGAAACAATATATTGCGCACCTGAAAGCAAAGCAATACGTGCTGTTTCACTATCAAGAACAGTTCCTGCACCGAGAACAATTTCATCACCGTATTTTTTTGAAAGATCTTCAATTACATGATGAGCATAAGGAACAGAGAATGTAAGTTCAATAGCATCAATACCGCCTGCAATGCATTTTTCAACTATATCAAATGCTTTTTCTGAATTTTCAGCACGCACTACAGCAACAATACCTTTATCTTTAATTCTTTCAATTACTCTTTCTTTTGTCATTTTATTTACCTCCGATTATACACCTGAATAAGCAGAAAAACCGCCATCAATTGGAATAACAACACCTGTGATAAAACTTGAAACGCTATCGTCAAGTAAGAATCTTACTGTGCCCATAAGTTCATCTGCTTCACCGAAACGTCCCATAGGAGTTGCATTGAGAATTTTATTTGTTCTTGCTGTGGGTGAACCGTCTTCATTGAAGAGAAGTCCCCTGTTCTGATTTGTTACAAAAAAGCCGGGTGCAATTGCATTAACTCTTACACCTGAATTAGCAAAATGAACTGCAAGCCACTGCGTAAGGTTTGAAACAGCTGCTTTTGCACCGCTGTATGCAGGGATTTTAGTGAGAGGTGTGTATGCATTCATTGAAGAAATATTTAAAATACAACCTTTTTCTCCCATAACAAAATCTTTCGCAAAAACCTGTGTAGGAAGAAGTACTCCAAGGAAGTTAAGGTCAAAAACAAAGCTCACTCCGTCAGACTGAAGGTCAAAGAACGAAACAACATCTTCATTGTCAATATCTTCAGGATTGAAGTATTCATTTGTAGTCGTACCTCTGGGATTATTGCCGCCTGCACCATTAATGAGCACCTGACATTTACCAAATGTATTAAGCACTTCATTATGTGCGTTTTCAAGGCTTTCTTTTTCAAGTACATTAGTTTTTATTGCAAGAGCCTGTCCCCCGTTTTCACGGATTTCACAAGCAATTTTTTCTGCAGCATCAATATTTATATCAAGAAGTGCAACTTTGTGACCATCTTTCGCCAACTCCTTTGCAAAATTGCCACAAAGAATACCACCGGCACCTGTAATAACAATTACTTTTGATTCCATAATTAAAACTCCTTATTTTGAAGATTTCTCAACAGCTTCAATAAGTCCTGTCAGATAAGTTGCACCGAGTGCTCTATCAAACAAACCGTAACCATATCTACCCTTCTCTCCCCAAATCATTCTGCCATGGTCCGGGCGTACATAACCGTCAAACTTACTGTCGTGAAGCGCTTTTACAATTTCATACATATCAAGTGAACCACAATCGCTGGGATGACCTGTTTCCATAAACTGTCTCGGACCTGTATGCCTGATATTTCTAAGGTGAGCAAAGTGGATTCTTCCCTCATATTTTCTTATCATTGCAGGTAAATCATTTGAAGGATCAGCACCTAATGAACCTGTGCAGAAAGTAAGTCCGTTTGCCGGAGAATCAACAAGTTTAAGGAACCTGTCAAGATTTTTCTCATTTGTGATAATTCTGGGTAAACCAAAAATACCCCATGGCGGATCATCAGGATGAATAGCCATTTTAACGCCGGCTTCTTCAGCAACGGGAATTACTGCTTCTAGAAAAGTTTTAACATTTTCCCAAAGTTTTTCTTCTCCAAGATCATCGTATTGTTTGAGTAAATCTTTAAGCTGCTCTTTAGTATAACTTTCATCCCAACCCGGAAGTGAAAGCTCACTTGTAAGAGGATTCATTGCAAGAACAGTTTCTTCATCATAGGCAAGACCATTCGAACCATCAACATGTGCGTGTTCAAGTTCACTTCTGAGCCAGTCAAAAACAGGCATAAAGTTGTAACAGATACATTTAACGCCTGCTTCACCAAGTCTTCTTACATTTTCGCAATAATTTTCAATGAGCTTAGGTGCTTTTTCGTTACCGAGTTTAATATCCTCCGGAACAGGTACACTTTCGACAACTTCAAATTCAAGACCTTTATCGTTTGCTTTTTTCTTAAGTTCAGCAATACTTTCTCTTGACCACACGCCACCTGCAGGTACATTGTAAATAGCAGAAACAATACCTGTCATTTCGGGAATTTGTCTGATATGGTCAAGAGTTACAGGGTCATTATCACCATACCATCTGAAAGTCATTTTCATAATTTACACATCCTTTATCTGGTAAGTCTGTTTTTTATATTATTATGCGCTACATTTTCTGCGATTTTTACTGCACATTCAAAAGGTGCATATTCGCCGTTTTCAACCGCATTTCCTAAGAAAGATGCAAGAATTCTTCTGAAATAATCGTGTCTTGCATAAGAAAGGAAACTTCTGCTATCAGTAAGCATTCCGTAGAAAGTGCCTATTGCTGATGTTTCGCTGTAAACCTCAAGTTGCTTTTTAATACCACTTAAATTATCACAGAACCACCATGCAGCACCAAGAGATACATTTCTGAATGAACGGATACCTGTTGCAATTTCATAATAAATTGTGGGATTAAGTGTATAAACAATTGTCGTTGGCAATTTGTTTTCCTGCTCCATTTTATCAAGAAGTGCAGTAATTGCAGAATTTTTTATAGGATTACCCACACAATCGCCACCAACATCTCTACCGAGTTTATTGAACAAATCTGTTGATGCATTTCTTTTTACTGCAAGATGAAGCTGCATAACAAGATCGTGTTTTTTATAAAGACCTGCAAGGAAGATATATACATTTGAAATAAATGCATCGTATTCTGTTTCAGTAAGACTTTCACCTGATAATGCTTTTTTAAAAGCTTTGTCAGCTTCTTCGTCGCTACCGATATATTCGGGAAATCTTTCGATACCTACATCAGTCATCTTACAATCCATTGAAACAAAGAAATCAACCCTGTTTTCAAGTGCTTTTTTCAGCGAATCAAGATCATTTACTTCAACACCTGAACAAGCAGAAAGTTTATTTATATACTCATTATAACCATCTGCTGCATAAAGGAACAGATTATCTGTTCTGAATGAAGGAGCAACTTTAGTATTAAAACTCTCATCCTCAGCAATAAGCTTGTGATATTCAAGAGTATCAATTATATCATCAGTTGTTGCAATATATTCAACATCTGAATCCGCAATTAATTTTCGCGGCGACATTTTTGTTTCTTTAATAAAAGCATTTGCTTTATCCCAGATTTCTTCTGCATTTGCAGACGTTAAAGGTTCATTAATACTAAAGAACTGTTTCAACTCCATATGTGACCAATGATAAAGCGGGTTACCAAGCGCCAATTCAAGAGCCGCTGCGTAGTTAATGAACTTCTCTTTCCAGCCCGAATCACCCGTGATGTATTTTTCATCAATACCGACACCACGCATTAACCTCCACTTATAATGGTCGCCACCAAGCCATATTTCGCCAATATTATCAAAAGGTTTATCTTCATAAATTTCCTTCGGCTGTAAATGGCAATGATAGTCAATAATCGGCAATTTCTTTATTTTTTCATAAATAGCCTGACCAATTTCATTACCTATAAACACTTTTTCGTCATAAAAATTTCTTTTCAATGTAGTCACCTGCCAATCAATATTTTCTGCTTAAAAGCTCTTCAGCCTCTGCAAATTCAATTTTACCTGCATTACAATCAGACATAATCTGAACATCTTTATCATTAAGTTTATAGAAATTCCATACAATAAGACCAATAAAACAACCAATTGCAGGAACCATAATATAAACGAACCAAAGTACATCAAGCGCATGTGCAGACTGTGTTATACCTGAAGCAGATAATTCTTCAAAATTTTCCACTTCAACAGACACCCAACCGGTATATTTAAGTCCGAGGAGGAACATACCCAGTGCGCCTGAAATTGCTGCCGTAAGTTTAACCATAAATGTCTGGATAGCAAATGTGATACCATTAGCCTCAATACCCGAAGTAAATTTTCCGTATTCAGCACAGTCAGGTGTAAACATAAACATAAGAACACCATAAATGCCCATAGGTATTGCACGGAGAGTCGAAAGAACAATGTAGACATAGATATTCTGTCTGCCTACAAGCCAGATAATAACACTAAGTACACAGTTAGCAATGTTACAAAGCATCATCAGTTTTGTTTTGTCAATTTTCTTAAGCATCTTCGGTATAAGAAGTGAAAAAATCAACTGAGGTACAACACCGATTGCACTTACTACAAGAGCAAACAACTCATTGTTAAAAATATAATATGAAACAAAAAGATTAAATGCTGCACTTACATTAAATGCCGAGTAGAAGAAAAATCCGATATAATAAATAAGCAGATACTTATTTTTAATCAGGTATTTGAACATTCGTCTGATTGTGAATGTTTCTTCATCAACCGAATTATATCTTTCTTTGACATTAAACACTACAGGAAGCATTGTGCTGAGAGCACCAATACTTGTGATAATAGCAACAACTGAATAGTTTGAACCAATTTTTTCGCTGACAAGGACAGATGCTATAAGAGTTGTGACAGCAGTACCAACACCGCCCCAGATGCTCTTATAAGAAAGCATACTGTTTCTCTCGTCCATATTTTTTGTCATTGAAGTAATAACACCATAAATTGGCACATCGCATAAGGTATATGCAGTATCCCAACAGATATATGCAACTGCAAACCAAGCAAGTTTAAGTGTTTCTCCGCTGCTTTTCGGAATCAGGAACAAAATAATTGTAGAAAGCGGGATAAGAAAATTTGAAATTTTAAGCCAAGGCAAATATTTTTTACCGCTTTTGAACTTAACGGAGTCAAAAACAACTCCGAAAATCGCATCATTTATTGCATCCCATATTTTCACAAGAAGCATTATTGTGCCGGCTTTTGCAAGGTCAACCCCCTGAAACATAAGATATGTAACAAGATATGTACTGACCAAAGAATATATCATATTCTGACCTGCAAAATAGATATAATAACTTTTCCTCTCGCGTGAATCAGTTTCCCAACCTGCAGGAGTTAATCTGAGTTTTTCAAACATTTAAGCCACCTCCGCTGATTTATGTGGAATATTTTGATTTAACATATTCATCATTTCATCCAGAGTCACAAGAACAACATCGTCATCAAGAGCATTAACAAAATACTCAAGATTTTTAATACTGATTGTCCATGGATGAATATTAATCACACTATAACCATTTATTGAAGTATAATCTTTATCATAAGAATTTACAATTGCGGCTTGTTCGTCGAGCCATTGTGTAGTAACTTCCGAACCTTCACCACCGGGATGCCAAAGTGATAATCTTGCACTTACAAATGGTTTATCATTTACAAAATATACAGTTCCTTTTCCACCTGCATATCGATCAGGGTCAAAATATAATACTCCGCCCTCTATATTGTCATATCTTGCATAATACTCAAGACTTCTAAGAAAGTCTGATTCCTCAAATACATTGCTTGGTGTTCTGTCAAGAATTGTAAGATACTGAAGATCACATTCCGACATACCTGCCGCAGTAAGATCTGTAAAACCGCCAAGCGCACCATAAGGATATTCAGACGGATGCATATAACCTATGCCTGATACACCGGCAATAAAATAGTTATTTTCAGTAGCGTCATTATAAATTTTCTTAACGGTCAGCGGTGACATCTGCCGGAGAATGGGCGGAAATGTCCAGGTCATCGGAAAATCAGTTTCAAGATTAAGTTTCTGATAAAATTCTGAAAAACCATTCTGAATCCACTGAACGTTATCGCCATCACTGAAAACAAGTGCACAATAATGCTTGCCTTCTTCAGCAACCGTCATAACAGGTTTATCCTTCTGCACAGTTTCTTCACATTCAAATGACGTAAGATAGCTGTTATTATAGCAATGATCAGCAGGAACAGCCATATTGCCACGCTTTGAGGCAGCAGTTACAAAAGCAACCTCATATTTAACCCAACCAAGTACAGGAGTGTTATCACCTGCATAATTCATAACCATGTTTCTGAACCAGGCACCATCTTCATCGTCATCAATGTAAAAGCTGAAGAAGCCCTGCTGGATTGCAAGATCACGCAAACCTTTCATATCATATCTTTCGTGTATAAGAACATTATAGTTGAAATTATCTTTGTATTTATTGAAAAATTTATACTGAAAAAGTATGTTATATGAATCGTCAGAAAAATCTTCTTTTTTCTGAAGGCCTGCATTGATTGCAACTTCTTCCAGACTTTCAGGCACTGCAAGCCAACCACGAATTGCTGAAAGATTTGTTGCCATATTAAGACCTTCAGCCTTATAACTTTCTCTATAAAGAACGTAACCACTGTCAGAAATATAATCTTTAAATTCCTCAAGCAAAGAAACAAGATTCCAGTTATTACCCTCATCATCTTTATATACGATTTCTTTACCGCTTTTTTCAATTTCACTGATATTCGCAGCATCCATATGGTTTGTTTTGATATAAATACACGGGTTAGTTTTTGCAACAATGCCCTGAAGACATATTGCCATATGAACTTTATCAATAGTACCAAGAGCACCTATATCAATTACATATAACCTGTCTGTTAATTCATATTTTTCGAAAAACTCTGACATTTCTGCCAATTCATCAGCGGTTTTAGTTTCAGGAACTTGCGGTGTAAAAAAAGCAATAATTGAAAGAATAATTGACACAAACACAGATGTGACTTTAGTAAACACGCTAAAACCACCTTTACGCATATATTTATTTTATTATAATACAATCTTTAATATAAATCAATAAGTAATGGGCTTAAAGTAAATAAAAAAATATGTGACAGTATTATAATTTTTATTTACAGTATAAAAGAAAAAGCACCGCTGTCGCGGTGCTTAATTCTGATATAACTGACAATAACAGATTTTTTGAATCGAAGTTTGAATGAAATATTTTTCATTTTCAAAAGAAGTGGTTTTTTCTATGTTTAGGATCTAGTTGGTTCGAACCATCGCACCTTGAAAATCAAATACTATTGACAACATATTGTTTTTTAATTATGCAACTTTGTCATATATTATAAAACTGATATTACCATCAACATCTATATATAAGGGATAATCTTTACCTTCGTAATTTAAAGTTAATGTTGATGAATCCGAAGAATATGTTCCGTTAAATGTTTCTAATATTGAATCAGCATTATAGCTGCGAAATCCCAATTTGAGTTCGAATGTACCATCTTTATTTAAATCAAGAACAATTCTGTTATAACTATTACTTCCAGGCATTGATGCGTCTATAATACAATAATCAAATGTTTGATCTGTCAGTCCTTTTTCATCAGGTGAAAAATTTAAACCATATTCATTGTCTCCTTCAAAATGCCAATATGCAGATTCATAAATATACTCGTTTGTCACTTTCATTAGAGGTGGATATTTTGCATACGGTTTTAGACATATC
>JAZQWT010000130.1:0-11724 GCA_045632485.1 Acutalibacteraceae bacterium | reverse complement strand
ATTCTTCGCTTCGCTCAAGAATGACACGTTTGGGAATGTCAGCGATAAATTATAAATTACCACTGAAATAAGAATAACAAAAAGGCCCCCTTGCCTAAAGGGGGCTGGCAAAACCGTAGGTTTTGACTGGGGGATATTTTTCAAGTTTATTCAAATTAACTTTTATCCCTCCACCGCTTACGCGGTCCCCCTCCCTTTAGGCAAGGGAGGCAATACTCCATTTCAACAAAATGATAAATTATAATTTAAAATCACAAAAACTATCTATGGGATTTGCACTGATTAATTGTCATAAAACCAACATCAGTGATAGCATAAAATCTCCCCTTGAAAACACAAGGGGAGATGTCAGAAAACTTTGTTTTCTGACAGAGGGGATTTTTCGCTTAAATTATAATTTATTTATGCAAAAACTCTTTAATTCTTGCTGCATCGCGGTAACCTTTTTCATACAAAAGATGGAGTTTCTCTTTATCTCTCGTCAGAGTGTCAACTCCGCAGGTATCATCAGGTGAAACTATAAGCACCCTGCCCTCTTTTTCGAGTTCAATGGCTTTATCTACAAGGCGGTCATATTCCGCATTACTCTCAAGCAGTGTTTTCGCGGCATTGGGATATTTTCTTTTTAAAATTTTTGCCAGAAGGTCATTACGTGAAGATGTACGTCTGTAATATTTCGGCTTTGACAAAGCAAAAACAATTTTATCTGCTCCCATCTCAATAGCCTTTTCGAGAGGTACAGGCACGCTAACTCCGCCGTCCATATATTTTCTGTCGTTTATTTCAACAGGTCTGCAAACAACAGGAATTGCACTTGATGCACAGAAAATTTTATAGTTATCCTGTGATAAATCATCTTTTGTAAAATAATGAGGTTTACCTGTTTCGGCATCTGTGGCAACAATGAGAAACTGTCCCTCATATTCGGCTATCTGCGGGTAATCAATCGGGTCTTCCCCATCAGAATTTGTAAGTGTGGCATATATATAATCAAGGTCAAGATATGAACCTTTTCTTATAAAGTTGCCTAAGCTCATATATTCTTTACGTTGTGAATAATCGTGATAAAAACGGTATGTTCTGTCCCTTTGCTTTGAAAGATATGTGGAAATATTAGCACTGCCTGCTGAAACGCCTATACACAAATCAAAGTAAACATCATCGTCAAGACATCTGTCAAAAACGCCTGCCGTATAAATTCCACGGAGTCCTCCGCCAGCATCAATTACTGCATTCATCATATCACCTCTTTAAATAATTTTATCATATGGCATATAAAAATACAAGGAGACACTTTTAAACAAAGTGTCTCCTTTTGTACTGATTTGAATGTTTATTACGGCAGATAGTTACTGATTTTGCCGTATTTTTTATTATATATAAGTTCGTACAGATGAAGAATTCCCATAACAAGAATTTTTATAACTGACCATGTCGCTTTGAAAAAATGGACAACTTTATTTTCTGCTTTGGGCAGTTTCAACTCCTCAGGCTGTTTCACGTCACCTGTTATTTCATAAGAAAGCACCGCTCTTGTTGAAACGTGGTCTGTAAATGTTCCTCCGTTTTCATCGCAGAATTCAACATATTCATAGCTTTCAGGCTTGAATTCAACTCCGCCACCTGACTTGAACATTACTCTGTCAAGAGTTTCTTTAAGAGTGGGATTCCAGTCTTTTTCGTTTTTATAATCACATTTTCCGTCGTTATGAATTACCGCCCATGAGTCTGTAAGACCTGCTTTTTCAATAAGCATTCCAAAGGGGTCATCTGTTTCGTTCAGGCAGAAAGTTGTGTTGAAATCGCCTGTTACAATAATTGCTCTGTCTTCTTTTCTTGAATTAATCATTTCTGCGAGCTGAAGGAAATTATCTTTTCTTGCCACTAATGATTTGGGGTCGTTAGCGGCATCTGTGTGGATAACATAAAGGTCGATGAACACACCTTTTTCAATTTCAATCACGCTTGAGAGGATGCCTTTTTCAGCAAGGCGGTCATTGGCACCTGCAAGATAACCAAAACAACTTCTCCACTTTGTTCTTTTTACATTATAAACAGGAAGCTTCGAAAAAATGTTGAGACCGTCACCGAGAGGAACTCCACCCTTTGAAAAAGACTGATAAGGGAAAGCTTTCATTGCTTTTGAGAGAGCAGGGTGAAGATTAAAATCTTCTTCTGTACAGATGATTTCGCAACCCGAATCACGTGTAAGCACTTCGCCTATTTTTTCCATTCTTGCATTGCCTTTCAAAGCTCGCTGTGAACCCTGATTGTCACCAAGAAAAGGAATACCGGACACATTATACGTCATAAGTTTTAATTTACCGCTCATCTTTCCTGCTCCTTTTTATCATCCTTAAAAGCAATTAAAATTCAATTGATTTGATTCGTTTATTATTTTCAACAATACGCACTACATCTTCAAAATCCATATCGTGAGGCATTCTTACAGTTGCTTTGAGAGTAACTGTACCTTCCTCATTGTTTTTGATGATTTTGCAGGCTTGTATTACAAGATTATCTTGTTCAAGCTGATTTTTAAAGTCTTCTATTACACCGGGCTCATTCTTCAAAGAAACCGAGATTTCACTTGTCGAATAGGAGTCAACACTCTTGAGAACTCTGTGTAAAAAGAACTGGGCAATAATCATAATAACAGCAGACATTATGCCCACAAAGTACATCCCGCTGCCGAGAGCAAGTCCTATACCCGCTGTTGTCCATATACCTGCCGCAGTTGTAAGCCCTTTTATTGAAGTACCTTTAAAGAAAATCACACCTGCACCGAGGAAACCGACGCCCGTAACAACGTTTGACGCTACACGTGAAGCATCAACCTTCATCATTTCAAGGGCAGGGATATCCTGAAAGCCGTATTTAGAAACAATCATAATAAGTGCCGCACCCAAGGTTACCATAACATGAGTTCTGACACCTGCATCTTTAAAACGGCGGCTTCTTTCAAAGCCTACACAAGCACCACAAAGGCAAGCCACAACAAGGCGGAGCATATATTCCCATTCCCAGGAAACGATTTCATTCCAGATGTTTTCCATTTTATGTCCCCTTTTAAAATTTAATTCTCCACACCTATTTGTATGCGGAGAAGTTATATAATATTATAGCATATTTTACGAACGTATGTCAACCGGACAAAAATAATGGTTGTGTTTAAAAAACACAACCATTAAAATTAAAACTCATTCAACTTTTTATTAAGCATTGAAACAGGAAGACCGACTATATTGAAATAATCACCGCAGATTTTTTCAACAAGCAAAGAGCCTTTTCCCTGAATCCCATATGCGCCCGCTTTATCGTCAGGCTCACCGCTTTCGGCATAAGCTGAAATTTCTTCATCAGTCAGTTTAAAGAAAGTTACATCTGATGAAACATAAAACGTTTCTGTTTTTTCTCCGTCAGTTATTGTAACGCCTGTTAAAACCTGATGCGTTCTGCCCGAAAGCATTCTGAGCATTTCTTTTGCATTTTCACGTGAAGCAGGTTTGCCGAGGATTTTTCCGTCACATACAACTATCGTATCTGCACCGATTACAGTTCTTCCTTCATATAAAGAAGATACTGCTTCAGCTTTTTTTGCCGACAGCATCATAACAGTGTTTTCAGCTGTTTCATTTTCATCTGTTGTTTCGTCAACATCTGCCGTTATAACTTCAAACTCAGTTGTAATCAGACTTAAAAGTTCACGTCTTCGTGGCGACGCAGATGCTAAAATAATTTTATCTTCCATATCAGCCGTTCTGCCTTACGTTTTTGATAATATCTTCAACTGTATTTTTAAGTGAAGAATTTTTCTTCATTTCATCTCTTACCTTGCTTATTGAATAAAGCACAGTGCTGTGGTCTCTGCCGTTGAAGCTTTCGCCGATTTTCTTTGCAGGAAGGCCTGTCATTTCACTGATGATATACATTGAAACCTGTCTTGCATTTGTAGCAGCAGCATACTGTCTTTTTGAAGTAATCTCCCCTGCTTCAATACTGAAGCTTCGTGCAACCTCTTCAATAATCTTCTTTGTAAGCACTTCGGGTGACTGATTGTTATCATTGAAAATATCTTTTATTGCATTCTGTGCTATATTGATTGTAACTGAAGATGAGCCGAAAATATTTATGTAAGCTGCAATTTTCTTAACAGCACCTTCAAGCTGTCTGATATTGCTTTTAATTTTTTCTGCAACAAAAAGAACAACATCATTGGGAATATTAAGACCCATACTTTCTGCTTTTCTGTTGATGATTGCCATTCTTGTTTCAAGGTCGGGTGGCTGAATATCAGCTATAAGACCCCACTCAAAACGTGTACGGAGTCTGTCCGCGAGTGTGGGCATATCCTTGGGCGGTCGGTCAGATGTGAGCACAATCTGCTTTCCTGCGTTATAAAGTGAATTGAAGGTGTGGAAGAATTCCTCTTCTGTCTGCACCTTACCTGCAATAAACTGAATATCGTCCACAAGAAGCACATCTACTGTTCTGTACTTATCATGGAACTGATTCATCTTACCTTTCTGGATGCACTCAATAAGTTCATTTGTAATTGCTTCGCCGTGAGTCGAAAGGATATTTGTTTCAGGATAATTTTTCTTGATTTCACTCGCAATAGATTTAAGCAAGTGAGTTTTACCAAGGCCTGAATTACCCCAGATGAAAAGAGGATTATATTCACTTACAGCACCGGGATTTACTGAAACTGCAAGTGCTGCAGCGTGAGCAAACTTGTTTGAAGGACCAACAACAAAAGTATCGAATGTACTTTCTTTATCTTCAGCTGTTTCATTCATCTGTGTCTGCTGTGCTTTATCAGGTTTGTTTTCGTTGTCAAGAAATTTGATTTCCACATCAAACCCTGCCACTTTAATAAAAGAATCATTAAGAAGCTGCATAAACTTCTGTTCAATAATTTTTCTTTTGAATTCACCTATTGACAGCGTAACTGCTGTGCCGTCAAAAGAAACGAATTCAAGTTCTGCAAACCACACATTATAAACAGCTTCGGATAAATTTTTCTGTATTTCTTTTTTCACTTCATCAAACAATGATTTAAACGAATCCATATCTGTTATTTTTCCCTTTCTTTTAAAATTTGTTCTATTATTCTGTTGGTGCTTACCCCATCACAAGCACTCATAAATTTCTGTCTGAATTTTTCAACCTTTTTCGCGTTGAAATTTTTTTCGTTTTTTCTTATTGCAAAGTATAATTCTTCTGTGTCGCATACCACATCACCCGGAACAAAATTTCTGTATTCAAAATAAAAGCTTCTTTCTCTGTCATACTGTTCAAGGTCGTATGCAAAGAATATCATCGGGCGATTAAGCAATGCATATTCAAAAATCAAGGAAGAATAGTCTGTAACAACCATATCGGCTGCACACATCACCTCATCTATAGACAGTGTTTTTGAAACATCAAAAACAAAGCCTGAATAAAGCTCTGTTAATGTTTTGTTGAGGTTCATCCCTTTTTTTATAAACGGATGAAGCTTTACTAAAATAACATAATCTTTTTCCAGATGCTTTTTAAGATAAAGAAAATCTGCCATTGGCGTAAAATTCGCTTTACCTTTTGATTTACCTCTGAAAGTCGGTGAATAAAGAATTATTTTTCTCGAACCGATTTCAGGATACATTACGCGGACTTTTTTCTCCGATTCTGCTACAAAATTTTTATCGAAAAATTTGTCGGTCCTCGGCACTCCGTCCGCATAAATAATTTTTTCATCACAGTTAAATGCCTCGGCATAAAACCTTTTAACACTTTCATCTGACACGGAAACATATGTGTACGTGTTATGCATAGGATATTCTTTAAGTGTTTCTTCGTCTGCACCCCATTCAAGGTCAACAGTAGAATAACCCCACTTTTTAAACGCACCGCAACCGTGCCATAACTGAACAACCTGCTGATTTTTTCTTGGCTTATTGGCATAAGCGTAGTAATAATAGTCTGTAAGAATCAAGGCTTTACACCTTGCGTAATATTTTGTGAATTTATAAGAATTTATAATTTCGTAAATCTTATCCTTATACCAACGCCGTGAAGATTTCCGTTTGAGAAAAACCCGGGTAGTATAACCGAGTTCATTTAATTTTTCATAAATCCCCAACATATTGTCAGGCAGAAGCACGCTTGAAGAATCAGCAAAAATAACTAATTTTTCATCAACAGGCTTTCGCGAATACAACCTGAAAATAAACGGAGAAAATTTTTTATAAAGAAACTTTTTAACTGATTTTTTGATAAATGACTTTGTCTTTTTCACAAAAGAACTTATCAAAATTACACTCCCTTAAAAAACAAGTTTTATGATTCTTTTGCCAAGTGAATCGGAGTGTGAAGCATTTTCGAAGGCTTCGTAGTATTTTCTGATATCGTCAACAACATCGACACCTTCAACAAGACGAAGAATTCTGTCTCTGAAATCTTTTATTTCAAGCAAAGAAATTGCTTTTTCAAAATCCTTTACATTTGAACGTGTTGCGCCAAGCAGAGATAAGCCTTTTTCAAGTATCATACGGGTATTCAAAGGTGCATTTTCACCTGAAACTCCGCAAAGTATAATTCTACCGCCTGAAAAAATCGAGTCTATTGCCTGGTTAATTGCCTGTGCAGAAGCATTACCGCCTACAGCCTCAATACAAACAGAAGTCTGAGGCAGACCTGAAATATCATTTGCCATATACACCGATGCAAAATCAAACAGTTTAAGCTTTTCGCGGTTGATGCCTATAACATTCACCTTTGCGCCTAATCCGTAATGAGCTACAAGAGCAATAATATAACCCATTATTCCGTCGCCCCATACCGATATTTCTTTTACCTTTTCATCCCACAAGCCTGCTCTTCTCAAAGCACAGCAGCCTACTGATATAAGCTCTGAAAACACGGCTTCCTCGCCTATGCCGTCAGGAATGGGAAGAAGATAATCTGATTTTACATTTATCATTTCCTTACTGAATCCGTCAGCATTGCTTGAACGGAAACTTGATTTCGGGCAATAGTTATCCTGCAGATAATCGTAAACTCTTACACATTTTTCACATTTTAAACCGTCGCATTCTGCGATTTCGCAAGGCACCATAACAACACGCTGGCCTGCTTTGAACTGTCCGCCTTTATCACGTGCAACAATGCCGATGCCTTCATGAACAAGACTCATAGGAAATTTTCTTTTAAGAATTGTTCTTGAACGGTTACCTTGATAGTATCTTATATCAGCCTTACATATTGCAAGGTATTCAGGCCTTACGAGAACGTTATCTTCTTTTATGTCTTCAACAAAGATTTCAAAGCAACCGGGTTCAGTGATTTTGTAACTTTTTACAAACACTTTTTATCACCTCGAAGTTCTTACAATGGACTTGATAAGGAGCAGATCTTCCATTGTTGTCATCTTCATATTAAGCTTATCACCCATAGCCATACCGATTTTAACACCGCTTGCAAGAACAAGTCCGCAGTCATCTGTCATAATGGGACGTTCGTTTTCGGGCAAAGCAAAATAATCGTCGTAAGCCTTTCTCACGATTGAATGTTTAAAAGACTGCGGTGTCTGACCGAGATAAAGTTCGCGTCTTGCGGGAATTGAATCAAGATATTCGCCGTCAGTTGAACGGATAATTGTGTCCTGTGCCGGAATTACCGTATCACAAGCACCACATTCCTTGACCTTTTCAATGTTGTCATTAATAATTCGCTGGGAAATAAGAGGACGTGCAGAATCGTGAATTACGATAATATCATCGTCGTTTGCATCGTCTTTAATTGCATTGAGAGCATTTAAAGATGATTCCTGACGTGTTTTGCCTGCATCACCTATCCAACGAACTTTTCTGATATCGTATTCCTTAATCCAGATTGAAAGGTCTTCCTGCCATTCTTTTGTGCAGATAACACAGATAGCATCAATATTTTCGTTGATTTCAAAAGCCTCAATGGTATGGATAACAACAGGTTTTCCGTAAATATCAATAAACTGTTTGGGTTTGTCAACCATTCCCATACGGCTGCCTGTTCCGCCTGCAAGAATTACTGCAATATTCATACTATCATATCCTTTCTTGTCTGAAATAAGGGAAAATAATTATACACTAATTGACGGTCCGTGTCAATTAAAATTACTTTTGTCTTTTTAAAATTACAGCACCCGTTTTCGGCACTTTCACGAAATATGAGCAACTTTCAGCACCCATAAGAACCGAGGCACTATGCCATTCCTCATGGAGATAATACTCAATATCTGTTTCGTTTCTGTTTGCGATTACGAGAATTTCCTCGTTTTCGTCAAATCTTTTAAATGCAATACATGCTCTCTCGCAACTGATAAACTCAAATCCACCTTCTTTGAAGCAGGTGTTTTCTGTTCTGATTGAGCCCAGTTTTCTGTAATGCTCAAGAAGTGATTTTTCTGCATTTTCTTCTATAAAACAGCCTCTGTTAAAGGGGTCAGCATAACCCTGCATACCGATTTCGTCACCGTAGTAAACAGAGGGAATACCCGGCAGAGTATACTGGATGACTGATGCCAGTTTAACAAGCTGAACGCCTTTTTTATAATCATAGTCAGAAAGTTTTCTGCCTGACTGCCAGTCACGTGATTTATTAGCAAGGCTTTCACCTGCAAGGGCGTTGATAATTCGCATTGTATCGTGAGATCCGATATGATTCATAAGCACATCAATAACGCATTTGGGATAATTTTCAAGGACAGTCATAATTGTTTCTGAAAAATTTGAAGTGTCCCCTGTTCTTACAAATCTGATTATTGCCTCTGCAAAGGGATAGTTCATAACGCTGTCAAGCTGTTTTCCTAAAAGATAACGTCTTCTTACTGAATAACTTACTTTGTTTGAAGCATCTTCCCATACTTCGCCTAAAACAAGTGCATCTTCTTTTTCAGCTTTAACTGCACTTCTTAATCTATCGAGAAATACATCAGGCAATTCATCAGCAACGTCAAGACGCCATCCGTCTGCACCAAGCTTCATCCATTTACGAAGCACGCCGTTTTCGCCTGTAATAAACTGAAGAAAATCTTCGTTTTCTTCCATAACCTCCGGGAGAATATTTATCCCCCACCAGCTTTCGTAGTCTTCGGGAAAACTTCTGAATTTGTACCAATTATAATATGGCGAATTTTCCGACTGATATGCACCCACAGAATCATAATTCCCGTATTTGTTAAAATAGATGCTGTCATCACCTGTATGGCTGAAAACACCGTCGAGAATTACAGAAATGCCTTTTTTCTTTGCGTCAGCACATAATTTTTTAAAATCTTTTTCGTCACCCAGGAGCGGGTCAATTGAAAGATAATCTCCCGTATCGTAACGATGGTTTGAATGCGCCTTGAATATAGGGTTAAGGTAAATACAGCTTACACCAAGACTTTTCAAATAATCAAGCTTCTGTCTGATTCCCTCAAGGTCACCGCCGAAAAAATCGTTATTTAATGTGATTCCTTTTTCGTCAGGTCGCCAGTAAGGTTCATTTTCACGGTCGTCTCTTAAAACTCTGTATTCAGGAATATCCTTTTTAGGTTTACCTGAAAAAGCAAATCTATCGGGAAAAATCTGATAAATTATACCGCCTTTGAATTTATCGGGACAGGAAAATTCTTTTTCAAAAACTGTCATCTGCCAATCTCTGCCGGGAGAATTTATCAGACCGTTTGAGTCCTTGTTACAAAGAATGACACTCCTGCCGAATGGAGTGTCATATTCAAAATGATAAAAATACAGTCCTGCTTTTTCGGGAGTAAACTCAACTCTCCACCATTCTTCGTGGTCGCCTTCCATTCTCTCCCATTCCATTGAAATGAATTTTTTCTCGTGTGTGAATTCCTCGCGGATAGCAAGGAACGCCGCTGAAACAGAAAAATTTCTCGGCATAACGATTCTGAAAACTACTGTTTCATTTTCTCTGACTGCACCAAATATGCTTTTATGATAATCTTTTCTTGAATTAAAAGGTATATACAAAACTAATTCATCCTATCGGTTGATGTGAAATTTCTAAAAGTGTATATGTTACAAAATACGCTAGTAAAAATAAAACAACTACTCCCAACACACAGAGAGCAAGTTTAATTTTTCCTTTTGTATCATAGATTTCGCTGCTTTCTTGTTTACGCATCTGAGTGTATGCATTTCCGGGATAATCCTTGCGGAAATCGTAAAAACTTTTTCTGTTTTTGCTCAAAGGCGGTCTGTTATCTTTTTTTACAGCCATATGATTATCCCTCCTGAATTTCCATAAATTTTGCATTGCAGAACAAGCAATGAAAGTATATTATAATATTAAGAAGTTATTAATTAGCGAGGTGCTGATATGAAAATCAATTCCCCTAACAAAGCAAAAATTATCGTTGAATTAACCCGTGACGATATGACGGAGCTTGATATTACATACGAAAATATGGATTATTCCAATATCGAAACAAGACGCGTTATCTGGACTTTACTTGACAAGGCACGTCTTGAACTCGGTCGAGATATCGACCCTTCAGGAAAACTTACCATTGAAACCATTCCCCTTGAAAAAGGCGGTTGTGTGATTTTTTTCACTATAAACGATAGGTCCCTGAATTTAATAACAACTGTTCCGAAGAACGAGGAAGTTTTTGAATTTGACAACATTGATAATGTTATCGACTTGCTTTCATCATTAAAAGATTATTCTCTTTCAGGTGATTTATATTCAAATAACAGCGGTAAATTCCGTCTGATTACCCCATATGATGAAAGATTAAACACAAAAATCACATTAAGTGAATATTCTCATCCCTGCCGCGAGGGTAAACTCGCAGCAGAGATAACTAAAGAACATTGGCATTTAAAATCATCAAACTTCGGCATCAGCAGCCGCTGATTGAATCGAGTTACAATTATCGGTAAAAAAGTAACCGTTGTGAATGTGACTTCGATTTATTCAGTAGTTGCTCCGTTGCGAAGAGATGAAATATTTTTTGAATAGTCACCACTGAACACAGCACTGCCTGCAACGAAAACATTTGCTCCTGCCTTTGCGGCAACAGACACAGTTTTCTCATTGATTCCGCCATCGACCTGAATGTCGATGGTTTTCCCTTTTCGGGCAATTTCAGATTTAAGAGCAGTAATTTTTTCCATCTGATCTGCCATAAAACTCTGTCCGCCGAAACCGGGTTCAACTGTCATCACAAGCACCATATCAATATCCTCAAGGTAAGGGAAAACTTCTTCAACAGGAGTTTTCGGCTTGACGCTTAAACCTACCTTGCAGGAAAGTGACTTGATTTTATCAATTGTTTCTTTTATATCGCTATCACTTTCAACGTGGAAAGTGATAATGTCTGCCCCTGCACTCACAAAATCCTCTGCATATTTCAGCGGGTCTGAAATCATCAGGTGAACATCGAAAACAATATCACTTGTATGCCTTATTGATTTTATAACAGGTGCACCGAAAGTAATGTTTGGTACAAAGTGACCGTCCATTACATCAAGGTGGAGCATATCTGCCCCTGATTGTGCAATTTCTTCTGCTTCCCTGCCCATTTTTGAGAAATCACAAGAAAGCATTGAGGGAGAAATTTTAATCATTTTAAATTCCTCAGATCCATTTGAGTTTGTACATACCGAAGCCTGCTGCAAGTGTTGCAACGATTGTGATAAACATAAGAGTACCAACACCCATTGAAGGTGAGAAAATAAGAACAATTACACC
>JAZQWT010000129.1:0-20249 GCA_045632485.1 Acutalibacteraceae bacterium | reverse complement strand
CACCGCCGGCAGCTTGTGCAGTTGCAATAGCGGCTATAACTTTATTATCATCAAACATATTTTTCACCTTGCTGACTTGTAACATCTTCAGTAAATATTACAGCACCGTTTTCTCTTAATGCTGACTGTACTTCCTTTATATCAACCGTATGTGCATTTTCTCCCGAGTTGAATGCAACTGCACACGCAACACCTGCAGCCTCACCCATACAACAACAGATAGGTATAATTCTGATTGACGCCTGTGCCTCGTGAGTAGCAGATGCACAGCGACCTGCAACAAGAAGATTATCAAACTCTTTAGGAAGAAGGCTTCTGTAAGGAATTGAATAAAATTCACCGCTGCCGAAATATCTGTGGCTTGTGCCTGTGCCTGCAGGGTTGTGGATATCGATATCATAGTTACCGAGAGCTATTGTGTCATCAAACATTGTGCAGTCAATAAGGTCATCTGCCGTAAGCACATATTCACCTTTGAGTTTACGGCTCTCTCTCACGCCGATTTCATTAGCAACATATATAACTGTGCTGTCTTTGAAAGCTTTTGAATGTTTTTTAAGAAAATGCATCATTTCATCAATCTGACGTCTTGCAATTTTTTCAGCTTTGCTTAATTCAAAGGGATTTGTGGGGTCAAGCTTTATAACCCTTGTTGTATTGAAATGCACTACATCGTTACCTGTGCCGAAGAAACAAAGAATATTTTCCCGCGGATTAGTAATTGCACCTGATTTCTGTTCATCAAGGTACAGCTGTTGAAGCTCTTGTCTTTCCTCCTTGAACAAATCAACATCAACACCTCCGACTCTGAAACAAGTTGTCATCGGCTGGCAAAAACCATCTGATTCTCTGCCGAGTTGAAAATCGCAGCCTGCAAAGCAGAACAAATCTCCGTCACCTGTAGCATCTATAAAAAATGATGCTTCTGCTTCAAGATTACCTGACTTTGTTGCAATATTTACAGATTTAATTTTTCTGCCTTCTTTTTTTACTCCGTAGACAGATGAGTGAAAAAGCACATCTACTCCTGCTTCGTCAGTCATTTCATCAAGAAGGCGTTTCATATATTCTGTATTGAAATGTTTTTCATGGTCTTTCCATACATTTTGCCTGTGTCTTAATCGGAGTTCTTCAAAAAAGCCTCTTGAGAGGTATTTTCTTTTCCCGTTTTCAGGGTCGATCGTCCAATATGGCATAAAAGGAAAAATAAGATTGTTTGACATTGCACCGCCAAGACAGCCTGATTTTTCAACAAGCAAAACCCGCAATCCTTTTCTCGCTGCACTGATTGCCGCCGCAACGCCTGTAAGTCCGCCGCCTGCAACCAAAAGATTATATTTCTCCATATTGAACACCCTCCTTATTCTAAAAAATCGCAGAGGTGTAAGCTCTGCGATTTAAAATTACTCTGCTGATTCAATTTTTGCTTTAGGCTCGATTTTGCCGTAAAGTGATGCACCGCTTACATCTGATCTGGGCTGTGTATTTGCTTTAGGCTGTACGGGTGCAGAAGCTTTTCTCTGTCCGCCTCTTGAATCGCGGCGTGAACGTCCGCTATTTGATGAAGAAGCGTGAGTAGGTTTAACACCATCAACAAGCTTGATAACAACACGTCTTGAATCATCACTGCCGATTGAGTAAGATTCAACGTTTTCAATAGCCTGAATTGCAGTGTGGATAATTCTTCTTTCATAAGGATTCATAGGCTCAAGCACAACATTTCTGCCGTATTTGATAACTTTATCTGCGTTTCTCTTTGCAAGGTCAGTAAGAGTATTTGCTCTCTTTTCTCTGTAGTTACCTACGTTAACTGAAACGCGTTTGAATTCCTCATTTTCTTTACCTACAACAAGACGAACAAGGTACTGAATAGCATCAAGTGTTTCACCGCGTCTGCCGATTACGCAACCGTAATCATCGCCACACTCAACACTGAAGCTGATTGATTCAGTTTTCTTTGTTGTTGTAATATGAATTTCTTCAAGGCCAAGACCTTTGAAGATTTCTCTGATATAATTTTCAGCAACGCCGTCAGCATCTACTGTTACAACTGCGTTTGCATCATCTTCAGTTTCTTCTGCTTTTACTGCTTTCTTCTCAACCTTTTTCTTTTCAACAGTTTTTTTGGGTTCAGCTTTCTTTTCTGCTTTAACTTCAGGTTTCTTTTCTTCTTTTACTTCGATTTCATAGTATGCTCTTGCTTTATAAACTGTTGCACCTTTGAAGATACCTAAAATCTTTTTTTCCTGAATATCTACAATCTCTTTTGATACATCTGCATCTGCGGGAGCGTTAAGTTCTGCTACCGCTGCTTTCTGGGCTTCCTCTATTGATGAACCTGTACCGAAAGCCTCGATAAGTTTTTTCAATTAATTCACCGCCTGTAAATTAGTCTTTGTCTTTCATTTTTGAAATCATTTTTACGTTGTTTTCTTTTGAACGGCGCTGGATAGTTTCAACAACAAGAACTTTAGACATAACTTTTTCGTTACTGTAAACTCTGTTGAGAATAACCATCTGAATTGCGCTGAGTATATTCTGGAAAATCCAGTACACACCAATACCTGCAGGGAAGCTGAATGTGAACACCAGCGACATAAGAGGCATTGTGAATGTCATACAACCCGTAGTGGGATTTTTTGCCATTTCAGGATTTGTCTTTTTCTGTTTAACATATGTGATAAAGCTTGTAAGCATTGCTGTTAAACCTGAAAAAAGAGGGATGAGCAAAAGAAGTTTTGCTCCTGTAGAGCTTTCGCTCCAATGTGTAAGAGCGCTGATATCAGGTTTTGCTGTAAGAGGAATACCAAAAGCAGAGAAGCCATCGATAAACTCTCTAATCTGTGCTGAATATTCAGGCAATTTGCCTGAAATTTTATCGAAATGCTCCATAATTGTCATTTCAAGATATCTTTCATTGCCCGGGTCAATGCTGAGTTTTTCAAGTGCTGTTTTAAGAACATTAATGCTTTCTGCAGGCACTTTAAGAACATATTTCAAGGGGCTGTAGATAACGTTGTAAAGAATGATAATAATGGGCATCTGAATGAGAAGGGGCAGACAGCCCTGTGCACTCATAGGATTATAGCCTTCGCGCTGGTAGAGAGCCTGTGTTTCTTCCTGTATCTTTTTCTGGTCACCTGCATATCTTGCCTGAATTCTTCTGATTTTCGGCTGAAGTCTCTGCTGTTTTGCAGCACCCTTCTGCTGAGAAATTGAAGAAGGAAGAAGTATAAGTTTAAAAACTATTGCAAAGAAAAACAGAGCAACAATATAGTTATCTGTTAAATTGTAAAACTGCTCAAGTATCCAAGCGAATGGAACATAAATAAAATCGAAATTCATTTTCTATCCTCCGAAGCAGGTTTGTTTTTTTTAGGTTTTACGGGGTCATACCCACCCGGAAATAGCGGGTTGCATCTCAAAAGACGCAAAAAAGCTAATATTCCTCCCTTGATAAGTCCGTGAATCTCAATTGCATCAACAGCATACTGAGAACATGTCGGATAATATCTGCATCGGGGAGGAAACAAAGGAGATATTTTTCTTTGATAAAACCTTATAATTCTAATCAACGTGTTTTTCATTTCGGTTTATTACCCCGGCACTGCCAAGATGCTCACGCATCGCTTTCAAAACCGCAGTGCTTTTGACATACTTTGTTTTGCTTCTTGCAACGAACACAATGTCGAAATTTCCTGAAATCTCAGGACACAACTGAAAAAAGGCTGCCCTGATTACTCTGCGGGCGCGGTTTCTTTCAACTGCATTACCGATTTTCTTGCCTGTCGTTATGCCATAACGACAGTATCCGACGCGGTTTTTAACAACATAGGTGACAAGTGCAGATGATGCAAATGATTTACCTCTGCCGTAAGCACGTCGGAAATCACTGTTCTGATTTAACGTTATGGGTTTTGACAAATCAATCAATCCGTTCGTCTGAATGTACAGAAATTAATATGAAAGGTGTTTTCTGCCTTTTGCTCTACGGCGAGCGAGAACCTTGCGACCGTTTCTGTCAGACATTCTTTTGCGGAAACCGTGTTCCATTTTTCTGTGACGTTTTTTGGGCTGATAAGTTCTTTTCATCTTTTAACCCTCCTATCCTCTCAGTTAATAATCTCGTCAGATTCCGGAACGTCTTTATCCGAAAACCGACAAATTCGAGTTTCAATGCAAGCCTGCTTGCATAAAAAACATACTCCAACAATATGATATTATATAATAAAATTGTCTACAATGTCAACACCTTTTTACAAATAAATTTTTATACCCTACTCTTCTAAAGTTTTTACAATAATCTTGCAAAATTACTATGTTTTTTTGATGTTTTGTGGTAATATATACATGAAAAACACATGGAGGAATACATTATGAGAGAAATAAACATACGCGAACTGAAAGAAAACCCCCTTAAAATGATCAGTGATGACTGGGCTTTGCTCTCAGCAGGCAACGAAGAGGGCTTTAACACAATGACTGTAAGCTGGGGCGGAATTGGTGAACTCTGGGGAAAGGATGTGGCTTTTGTCTTTGTAAGACCACAGAGATACACAAAACAATTCATTGACCGCGAAGGTATGATGACCCTCTCCTTCTTCGGCGGAGAATACAAAAAAGAACTTGGCTTTTGCGGTAAAAACAGTGGCAGAGATTTCGACAAAATGAATGAAACAGGTCTGCATCCTGAATTTTCAGACGGCACAGTATATATTAAGGAAGCAAAAAATGTACTCATCCTTAAAACCCTTGCTGTGACGGAGATGACACCCGATTCATTCCTTGACAAAACAATTGACCCTGACTGCTATCCCAACAAAGACTATCATATAGTATATATTGCAGAGATTGTAAAAACCCTCGAAAAATAAGCAAAAAAATTTTTTGAAAAAATTTCAAAAAAGTGTTGACAATTGGGAATCGTTGTGGTATTATATCAAAGTCGTCAGGACAACACGTTCTGATAAGTTGGTGTCTATGGTGATGAGGGTCCACCCGTTCCCATCCCGAACACGGTAGTTAAGCTCATCAACGCCGAAAATACTTGGCTGGAAGCGGCCCGGGAAAATAGGACGACGCCAACATAACGGTAGCCACCCAATAGGGTGGTTATTTTTTTAGTAATTTATCAAAAGGAGATATGTTTTATGGTTTACACATACAGAACACAGGGTACTTGTGCAAGAAGCATTGATGTTGAAATTGAAGACGGAATCATCAAGGAAGTAAGCTTCAACGGCGGTTGTGCCGGTAACACTGCAGGTATCGCAAAATTAGTTGTAGGTATGGAAGCAAAACACGTTATCGAACGATTCGAGGGAATCCGCTGCGGCTTCAAAAGCACCTCCTGCCCTGACCAGCTTGCACAGGCATTGAAGCTTGTACTTGAAAAGCAAGGCTGATATCATTAAAAAATACCGCTATTCTGTTAATTTCAGAATAGCGGTTATTTTTTTACATTTATTATAATTTAAGCGGAATATTTTCTCCGAGAAGTCTTTTTGCGATTCTGCCGAAAGATTTCTGGGATGATGCTTTAAGGTTGAATGAAGAGTGATTCATTGAAGAATAACCTATTCTTGTATCATACGGCACGACACCGATAAGCTGAACATAAGTGTTGTTAATAACTTCGTCCACATTCAGGAATCTGCGTTTTGCCGACAGTTTCTTTATAAATCTGTTGATTACAAGACGGATATCATTAATGCCGAGAGATGATATTTTCTGTGCCGTAATTTCAACACTTCTTACGCATACATCGTCAGGTGTTGACACCACAATGGCTGAATCCGCAGCCGCACAGGCAAGAGAAAAACCTTCTGAAATACCTGCAGGCGCATCAAAGAAAATAACATCGTAATCTTCTTCATATTTTGCAATCATTTCTTTTACTTTCTCGCAGGTGAAATCCTCATTGAAATTAAGAGGTGCTGAAATAAAGTCAATATCACCTACGCGGATTATTGCGTGTTCTTTTTCGCAATTGCCCAGAAGTACATCTCCCCAGTTTTTTACAACCTGTTCTCTTACTCCGAAAAGCAGGTCAAGAGATCGTAATCCTATATCGAAATCCATTGCAAGAACCTTTTTACCCTCGTTTTCAAGTGCACGGGAAAGTCCTGCGGTGACAGTTGATTTACCAACGCCGCCTTTGCCTGATGCGATTACTATTTTTCTAGACATAACCTTACTCCTTATGCAAGTCCGAGTTTTTTAGCCATCTCTGCAGTTTTCAGTTCAAGCATCTTGCTGACGCCCTCTTCCTGCATAGTAACACCGTAAAGAACATCTGCTTCTTCCATTGTTCCTCGACGGTGAGTGATAAGAATGAACTGTGTATTTTTTGTCATTCTTCTTACATATTCGGCATATCTCGTTACGTTAACATCGTCAAGTGCTGCCTCAACCTCGTCGAAGATACAGAACGGTGCGGGTGTAACTTTGAGAATTGCAAAAAGAAGTGCAATAGCACTGAGTCCCTTTTCACCGCCTGAAAGCAGGTCAATATTACGAACATTTTTACCGGGGGGCTGAACCTTGATTTCAATGGGACATTCAAGAACATTAAGGGGATCTTCCAGAATAAGCTCTGCTTTACCGCCACCGAAAAGCTCTGCAAATGTTTCACCGAAATATGAGTTGATTCTTGCAAACTGTGCTCTGAACTGTTCGCTCATTTTGCCTGTAAGCTCACTTATAAGTTTAACAAGCTCATTACGGGATTTTTCGATATCCTCTATCTGTCCTTTCATAAACTCGTATCTTTCGCTGACTTCTTTGTATTCCTCGATAGCGGCTGTGTTCACACTGCCCAAGGCTCTGATTTTCGCCTTGATTTCAGAAAGCTTTTTCTGTGCTTCACCGATGTTTTCAATTACAATACCGAGGTTTTCAGCCTCATCGCGTGTTAACTGATATTCATCAAACAGTTTATTGATTGTGTCTTCAAACTCTCTCTGCATGGAAGTTTTTCTTTCTTCAAGACGGATGAGTTCACCATTTACCTTTTCTCTGTTATCAATAACTGTTTTCTGTTTCTGACGAAGCAAAGCACTTGTTTCTTCACAGTCGTTACGCTGTGAATTGAGCATTTTGATTTCATTCTTTGCTTCTTCGTGTTTCTGTCTGATTTTTGACGCTTCTTCTTTTATCAGAACAACATTTTTAGCAATTTTTTCATTCTTTAATTTAATTTCTTCAATCTCTGCCTTAAGGCTTTCTGCTTTGCCCTCACTGTCATCAATACTTGATTTAAGCTGTGTTACGCTCTGCTTTTTAGCCTCAATATCTTTTTCAGCAGCAAGCACCTGCATATTGATTTCATTTTCAAGGTGACCTATTTCATCTCTTGCAGATACAAGCTCTTCACGTTTTGTATTGTGAGAAAGTACCTTTGCCTGAAGCTTTTCAATTTCTGCAGTAAGAGAATTGATTTTTGTTTCGCTTTCTTTTGATGCAGCAGCAAAAATTTCAATTCTTGTTTCTGAATTTTTCTTCTCATCCTCAAGCTCTTTCAGGCCGTTTTCAAGAGTTTCAAGCTGACCGAGAACTAATTTCAAAGCACTTTCCGCTCTGATTGCATCCTCCTGAGCCGTAAGCAAATCTGCCTGCGATGCAGAAAGGTTTGCTTCGCTTAAAACTAAATCTTCGTTAAGAATTTTGAATTTATCTTTCTGCTCCTCAAGCTTTTTGGTAAGCTCTTTAACTTCATTATTCAGCTTTTCAATTTCACCTGCACGGCTGAGCATACCTGCATTCTGAGTACGTGAACCACCCGTCATTGAACCGCCTGCGTTAATAAGCTGACCGTCGAGAGTTACAATCTTGAATCTGTAACCGCGTCTTTTGGCAATTGCAATAGCACAATCCATATCTTCAACAACTGCAATGTGACCAAGCTCATATTTAAAAATTTCATCATACTTTTTATCGTATGTAACAAGCTTGTCCGCCATATCGATAAAGCCGAATTCATCATCAAGGTCTTTCTCGGGGAAAGGCTTTGATTTGATTGCGGAAATAGGCAGAAAGGTTGCTCTGCCCTGACGGTTTTCTTTAAGGTAATTGATTGCTTTTTTTGCATCGTTTTCATTATCTGTTACGATGTGCTGAATTGCGGCTCCGAGAGCAGTTTCAATGGCTGCAGCATATTCATCATCTACTGAAATAAGCTGCGAAAGAGGTGCATGGATACCTTTTAAAACACCATGACGCATTTCTTTCATAACAGTTTTTACGCTGCCTGAATAGCCGTCCATATTCTTTTCAAGGTCATCAAGCATTTTGGCTCTTGATGACTTTTTATGAAGCTCGATTTCACGCATATCAATTTCTTTTTTCAGTTCTTCTACCTTTTCTTTGCGTGACTGAACCTTAAGAGAATAGCCCTCAATACTGTTTTTTGCCTCATCGCATTTTTGTCTGAGAGCTTCAAGCTCTTCCTGCTTTTTCTCTTTTTCTTTAATTGAATTTTCAACAAGACTTCTTCTTGATTCAACGATTTCTGCAACATTCGAAAGTCTTGAATTTATTTCTTCCATTGAAGAATCTGCAGTTGATTTTCTTACTCTTGCATCTGCAAGTTCTCTTGAAAAAGACTCAATTTTTTCTGTAAGCACAAGAATTTCATCTGCAAAGGTTTCGTTTTCATTCTGAACCAGATAAAGACGTTCTTTTGTTTCCTGTAATTCTTTTTTCTTGTTTTCAATCTGTTTTTCGATTTCAAGAATACTGTTTTCTTCTTCGTTTATTCTTAAAACAACGTCTTCTTTTGAACTTGTAAGTGCCTCAATATCGCGTGTAATACGCTCAATTGTTTCGTTGTTGTGTTCAATTGAGTTTTCTTCAACTGCAGCATCTGAATCAAGGTGAGCCACCTGCTCTTCAAGCGCTTCATTACTTCTGTGAATAAAATCAACTGAAACTGCAATACCCTGACTTTTTGCAGTAAGGGCTTCAAGCTCTTCTTCGATATTACTAAGTTCTTTTTCTGCATCCTCATACTGTGCAGTTGCAACAACAAGCTTTTCTTCCTGTTCTTTAAGGAGATTTCTTGATTTTTCAATTGTGTGAAGCCACAAGCCGATTTCAAGTTCTTTTTTCTCCCCTGCCAGTTCAAGGAATTTCTTTGCTTTCTCGCTCTGTGTTTTAAGAGGTCCTACACGGCTTTCAAGCTCTGAAAGAATATCGCGAAGACGGATTAAATTTTCTTCTGCCTGGTCAAGCTTTCTGTTAGCATCGGCACGTCTGTATCTGTAGTGAGAAATACCTGACGCTTCTTCAAGCATTTCACGTCTTTGTGTAGACTTTGAAGAAACGAGGTCGGCAATTCTGCCCTGGCTTACCATTGAATAACCGTCACGACCAAGACCTGTATCCATAAATAATTCATTGATATCACGGAGTCTTACGCCCTCACCGTTCAGAAGATATTCACTTTCGCCTGAACGATAGTAACGTCTTGTAACGGCAACCTCGTCGCTGTCAAGGTTAAGACTTCTGTCAGTATTATCAAGGCGCAGAGTAACCTCAGCAAAACCGTGAGCCTTTCGGCCACCGGCATTACCGCTGAAAACAACGTCTTCCATTTTTGAACCACGCAAGCTCTTTGAAGACTGTTCACCGAGAACCCAACGAACGGCATCGGAAATGTTACTCTTACCTGAACCGTTGGGACCTACAACGCCTGTTATTCCTTTTTCGAGTTTTAAAACTGTTTTGTCGGGGAATGATTTAAAGCCCTGCATTTCAAGGGATTTTAAAAACATTAACTCACTTCCTTACACAGTATTTTTACAGTATATTTTTTTAGTTCTTTATCTTCTGTAAACTTTACCTTGTAGCCTTTTTCTTCAAGGTAAAGTTTGTTTTTCTTTTTCTGACCTGTACATTGAGAAAGAGAACCTGAGGGAATGAAAATTTCAACCTCTCCGGAAGAAACATCTTTCAATTCTTCCTCAATTTTTTTCAGGTATATTTTGCTTTCGCAAAGTTCTTTGAAAGCAGGATGATATGCACCTGCCACATAGCCTTCCTCTACGTTTCCTCCTGAATGAAGACCTGTTCTTATAACATTTATCCCCGCTTCTTCAAACATCTGAAGAAGCTCTGCACAAAGACATACGGTTTCATCAAGGCTCATCACCTTGTATTCGCCTGATTTGTATTTCTTTTCAAGCAATGTGTTTTCAAGAACTATTGTGGGATAAATTCTTACAGTATCGGGCTTTAAGGCAATTATTTTTTCTGCCGTTTCAATATCTTTTTCAAAAGATGATTTATAAAGTCCTGTCATCATCTGCAAACTCACTTCAAAGCCGTGCCTACGTAGAATTCTGACGGCATTTTCCACATCAAGTGATGTGTGGCCTCTTAAATTTGCCTTTAAAACATCTTCATCCATACTCTGACAACCAAGCTCAACACTTGTTACGCCGTAGGACTTAAGAAGTTCACATTTTTCATCGTCAATGCAATCAGGCCTTGTGGATATTCTGATACCTTTGAAAAATCCTTCTTTGACAAAAGGATAAGCACTTTTCAAAAGTTTCAGCATATATTCCCTTTCAATTGCAGTAAAGCTTCCGCCGAAAAATGCAATTTCGCCCTGATTTGACGGTGCTGTTTTAATTGCAATCTCACAAGCTGAAACAACATCATTTTCAAGAGGTAAAGTGGTTTTACCTGATATGCTTTTCTGATTACAGAAAGAGCAGTTGTTGGGACAACCCTCATGGGGCACAAAAATACTTACATTGTAGTTTTTCAAAGTCCCATCAGAGCAAGGGCTTCCCTTGCCGCCTCCTGCTCGGCATTTTTCTTTGATTTGCCGATACCTTTGCCGATTACATTACTGTTGAGATGCACTTCAACCTCAAATCTTTTATCGTGGTCAGGACCGCTTTCGCCTACTAACACATATTCAAGCAATTCTTCGGGGTTTTTCTGAATAACTTCCTGAAGCTTTGTTTTGTAATCTTTAAAAGAGCCCTGGTTTTTTGCATGTTTTTCAACAAAACGCAAAACAAATTTCTTTGCCTCATCAATTCCGCCGTCAAGGTAAATTGCGGCAATTATTGCCTCAAAGGCATCAGAATTAATGGAAGGTCTTTCTCTGCCACCTGTGTTTTCTTCACCTTTACCGAGTAAAATATATCTGTTAAGGTCGATTTCTTTTGAAAACTCAAAAAGTGCCTTTTCGCACACAGTTGCAGCACGAAGACGGGTAAGCTCACCCTCGGGCAATGTTGAATTTTTATAGTAATATTCTGCAGTGATAAAGCCCAGTACGCTGTCGCCTAAAAATTCGAGACGCTCATTGCTGTCTTTTGGTAAATGTTTTTCATTCGCGTATGACGAATGTGAAAGTGCACGTTCAAGCAAGGATTTATCACTGAAAGAATAACCGATTATTTTTTCAAATTCCTGCATAATTTATTCCTCTGTAGAAGTTGTTGATGTAAGTTTTGCAATCTGACCGCATACGTCAGCCTTATGACATTCAATTGCCTGGCGGACTGCGTTGAAAATTGCTCTTTCATCTGATGAGCCATGAGCCTTGATGACAGGCTTTTTAACACCTAAAAGAGGTGCTCCGCCGAATTCTTTATAATCCATACTTGCTTTAAGCTCACCTACACCGCCTTTAACAAGGAGATAGCCGATTTTTGAAATAAAGTTTCTTGTGAAAACGCCTTTTACCTTCTTCATCAATGCACTTGCAACACCCTCGTACATTTTGAGGATTGTGTTACCTGTAAAGCCGTTGCAGACAACGCAGTTTGCTTTGCCGAAGGGAATATCACGAGGCTCAATGTTGCCGATAAAGTTAAGCTCTTTCATTTCCATAAGAGCCTTATATGTTTCCTGAAGCACTTCAGGTCCTTTTGTAGGCTCAACACCGATGTTTGCAAGAGCAACTGTGGGGTTTTTGAAGCCGATAATATTTTTCATATAGATATCTGACATCTGTGCAAACTGAATAAGATTTTCTTTATGGCATTCAATGTTAGCACCTATATCCATTACCATGAAAGGCTCTGTGTATGAGGGCATAATGCTTGCAATACCGGGACGCTTGATACCCTTGATTCTTTTAACAATAAATGTTGCACCCATAACAACTGCACCTGTTGAGCCTGCACTGACAACAGCATCTCCCACACCGTCTGCAAGTGCCTGAAAAGCAACTCCCAATGATGAATCTTTCTTTTCCCTGAGAATACATTTGGGGTCATCGCACATAGAAATTTCGCTTTCTGCTTCGAGAATTTCCATACCGTCAAGGTTAATATTGTTTTCTTCTGCGCATTTTCTGATAGTTTCGCCTTTACCTGCAAGAAGAATTTCCACCTTGAATTTATCAGCAGCCTTTCTTGCACCTTTGATAATTTCAAGCGGTGCATTATCTCCGCCCATTGCGTCAACTATAACTTTCATTTTATTCATCCTCCCCCGTATATTCTTTAAGTCCTCTTTCTGCTAAAAGTTCGTATCTTAATTTTTTATCTTTCACTTTTTCGTCAAGCGGCGGCAAAGCACCAAAATTAGCACCCATCGGCTGGAAATTTTCAACCTCTTCATTTGAAATATATCTTGCCAACGCGCCAATCATTGTTCTTTCAGAGGGCACAAATTCACTTTTGCCCTGAATTTTATTTGCTGCATTTATACCTGCCATAATTCCTGATGAAGCAGACTCCATATACCCCTCAACACCTGTTATCTGTCCTGCAAAGAAAAGTCCTTCTCTTTCTCTCATTTCATATGTAGATTTAAGGAGTTTAGGCGAATTGATAAAGGTATTACGGTGCATAACCCCGTAACGTAAGAATTCCGCATTCTTAAGAGCAGGAATAAGTGAAAAAACTCTTTTCTGCTCGCCGAATTTAAGGTTTGTCTGGAAGCCTACCAGGTTATATGCACTGCCGGGTAAATTTTCTTTACGAAGCTGCAGAACTGCCCACGGTCTGTGACTTGTTCTGGGGTCACGTAAGCCCACAGGCTTCAGTGGTCCGAAACGCATTGTGTCAGCACCTCGGGATGCCATAATTTCAATAGGCATACATCCCTCGTACACATTTTTCTTCTTTTCAAAGGTATGCAATTCCGCACGTTCTGCGTTTACAAGCTCATTATAGAAAAGCTCGTATTCTTCCTTGTTCATAGGGCAGTTAATGTAGTCGCTTTCGTCACCGCGGTCATATCTTGACTGGCAGAAAGCACTTTCCATATCAATACTGTCACCGCTGACTATGGGTGCCGCAGCATCAAAGAAGCTTAAAAATCCGCCTGAAATTTTTTCAATTTCTTTTGCGAGATTTTCGCTGACCAGAGGTCCTGCTGCGATAATAACAATATCATTTTCAGGAATTTCTGTTACTTCCCCATGAACAACCTCTATATATTTATTCTGTTTTATTTTTTCAGTAACGAGAAGAGAAAACTTGTCCCTGTCAACCGCAAGTGCACCGCCTGCGGGCACAGCACTTAAAAGGGCACACTCAACTGTAAGTGAGCCAAGTTTTTTCATTTCCTCTTTTAACATTCCTGCAGCTGAGCCTGTACGCAAGGCTTTAAGGGAGTTTGAGCAGACAAGCTCTGCAAAATTTTCCGACTTATGTGCGGGAGAAAATTTCACAGGCTTCATCTCAACAAGGCAAACCTCAATTCCTCTCTTTGCCAACTGCCAGGCAGCCTCAACGCCTGCAAGACCTGCACCTATAACAATAGGCTTATTCTTCGGTAGTATCATTTTTCTTCTTCCTTGAAGCTTTTATTTCGTATGAACAGCCGTCTGCAAGGCAACGCTTGATTGAACCTGCTGTTTTGAAAAGTGATTTTCCGCATTCGGGACATTTTTCGTCTGTAGGTTTATCCCATGTAACAAAATCGCATTTGGGCCAGTTTGCACAACCGTAGAAAACTCTGCCCTTCTTTGAACGTCTTTCCACAACTTCGCCACCGCATTTGGGACAGGTTGCATTTGTTTTTGTAACAAAGGGTTTTGTTGTTTTACATTCGGGATATCCGGGACAAGCAAGGAATTTGCCGAAACGTCCTGTTTTAACAACCATCATTCTTCCGCATTTTTCGCAGGGAATATCTGTTACATCTTCTTCAAGCTTGATTTTAACGCCCTGCATATCAGCCTTTGCTTTTGCAAGAGTTGAGTCAAAATCGTTATAGAATGCGTGAAGCATTGCAATGTAATCCTCGTCACCTCTGTCGATAGCGTCAAGGCTGTCTTCCATCTGTGCTGTATATTTTACATTTACAATTTTCGGGAAATGTTCTTTAAGAAGCTTTGTTGTTGCTTCGCCAAGTTCTGTGGGAGAAAGCACCTTGCTTACACGTTTTACATATTCGCGTTTTACAATTGTTGTCACAATTGTAGCGTATGTGCTGGGACGGCCAACACCGTTTTCTTCAAGTGCTTTGATAAGTGTTGCTTCTGAATATCTTGCAGGAGGCTGTGTGAAATGCTGATTGCCTGCAAGCTCTTTAAGCTTAACGTTATCTCCCTCTTTAAGCTCGGGAAGCTGGGATGCTTTTTTATCTTCTTCTGTTTTTTCTTCGTAGAGTGCTGTGAAGCCGTCAAATTTCACGCTATAGCCTGATGCAGTAAAAATGCAATATTCATTTTCTTTTCCTGAATCGGCTTTGATTTCAACCTTCATTGTATTGAGAACGCTTGAAGCCATCATTGAAGCAATGAATCTCTGCCAGATAAGTGTGTAAATTTTATACTGGTCTGTTGAGAGAGATGATTTAACCTGTTCAGGAGTAAGAGACGGCATTGTGGGACGGATTGCTTCGTGACCGTCCTGTGCTGAACTTCTTGACTTGAAATACCTGGGTTTTTCGGGAAGATATTTCTGTCCGTAAGCTGAAAGGATGTAATCATTTGCCTGACTTCTTGCTTCTTCCGAGATACGGAGTGAGTCTGTTCTCATATAAGTGATAAGACCCATTGAGCCATGACCTTTAACCTCAACGCCTTCATAAAGTTCCTGTGCAATACGCATTGTTCTTTGCGCCTGGAAGCCGAGTCTTCTTGATGCTTCCTGCTGGAGGGTTGATGTGATAAAGGGCGGTACGGGATTCTTTTTCTTTGTACCTTTTTTCACTGAATCAATTGTATATTTTGCACCGTCAAGTCTTCCGAGATATTTATCTGCCTGTTCTTTTGAAGTGATTTCCACTTTACCTGTTTCATCGCCATAGAAAGATGCAGGGAAAACTTTTCTTGAAGAAGAAGTAAACTTTGCATCAAGTGACCAGTATTCTTCGGGCACGAATTTTCTGATTTCTTCTTCTCTGTCAACAATAAGTCTTACTGCCACGCTCTGCACACGGCCTGCAGAAAGACCTCTGCGGATTTTCTGTGAAACAAAGGGGCTTAATTTATAACCCACAAGTCTGTCCAGGATTCTTCTTGCCTGCTGTGCATTAACAAAATCCATATCAACCTTACGGGGATTTTTCATACCTGACTGAACGCCTGATTTTGTAATTTCGTTGAAAGTTACACGGTTTTCGTCTTCTAAATCAAGGCCGAGAACAGTTGCAAGGTGCCATGAAATTGCTTCTCCCTCACGATCGGGGTCGGCTGCGAGAATAACGGCTTCACTTTTTGCCGCTTCTTCTTTAAGGTCTTTTACTAATTTCTCTTTGCCTTTGATAATTGCATATTTGGGTGCAAAGTCATTCTTAACGTCAACGCAGAGTCTTGCTGCAGGTAAATCTCTTACGTGACCCATTGAAGCCATTACTTCATAACCGCTGCCAAGATATTTTTTAATATTTTTCGCCTTTGCAGGTGACTCAACAATTACAAGTTTGGACATACTTTTTCTCCTTATTTCCTTCTGTATTTTTTGCCGCTGTCTGAAACTACAATACCTTTCATTTCAAGCTGCGTAAGACTTACCATTATTTTGCCTACGTTCAGCGACGGTATATTTCTTGTTATATCATCAATGTGCATAGGTTCATCTGAGAGAACATCATACACAGTTTTTGCATTACCTGTTAAATTAACTTCTTTTTTCGTTTCTTGTTTTTCCGTTATCTTATGACTTTCTTCGGGCGTCTGTTTTTTGGAGAAAGTCCTCTTTTCACTACCGTAAACAACAGGTGAAAAATCAATTTCCTCCTCAAACTCATATACTGCAGAAGTATCTGCTTTACTGTAATCAATAAGATACGGATAATTAAATTCGAATTTTGATAAAATATCTGAACATGAATAAACGGCAACAGCCTGGTCCTTCCTGATAAGCTCGATTGTTCCTGAAGTATTCACGTCGGAAACGTCTCCCGTAAAAGCGAAAACCTCTCTGCCCTGCTGTGATGCAACACGTGCAGTAATAAGCGAACCGCTTCTGGGCGGACTTTCAACCACTACAACACCGTAACTCAGTCCTGACAAAATTCTGTTACGTACAGGAAAATTCTTTCCGTAAGGCGGTGTTTTGGGTGGATATTCTGTGATTATAAGACCTTTTCTTAAAATATCATCTCTTAAAACTTCTGCCGAATCGTGATATTTTGCCATAAAACCGCATCCGAGAACAACCACTGTTTCTTTATCACCATACAATGCACCCATGTGTGCCGCACCGTCAATACCGAAGGCTCCTCCGCTGACGATTACCACACCGCTTTCTGCAAGAGATTTGGCTGTGCGGAAACTTACCTTCATCCCTGTTTCTGTTGCTTTCCTTGTACCGACGAGGGCAATTGTCATTCTTTCTTTAAGAATTTCAGGGTTGCCGTAATAATAAAGAACAAGCGGAAAATCATTTATTTCAAGAAGTTTACGAGGATATCTTTCATCATCAGGTGTAAGAATTCTGCATTTACATTTACGGCAGTCTTCTATAAGCTCATCTACAACTTCTATAGGAGTGTTTTTGAGTTTTTCAAGCTGATTTTTCGTAAACACACCTGAACGGACTCTGTCTTCAACTGAAGAAAAATATATTGCTTTAGCCGTTTTATAGTATGCAACTATTTCATCAGTTTTTATACCTGTACCCAACGCTTTCTGAAGCCAGAGCCAATAAGCTTTATCGTTCATCGGAGAACCTCCCACATAGCGATACATGCCGCCATTGAAGCGTTAAGAGATTCTGCTCTGCCCAACATGGGAATAGTAACACGCAAATCGCATTTTTCAGCCGTAAGAGGCTCAATGCCGTTGCCTTCGTTACCAATTATAAGAAAAACGCCGCCTGAAAGGTCTGATTCATTTATTTTATCAGCAGAAGAATCAACAACTGTTGCTACTGTTTTTATATTCTTCTCTCTGGCAAAAGAGAACATTTCGTCAACATTATTAATTCTTACAAAGGGAAGCCTTATGAGTGAACCCATTGCGGCACGCTGTGCTTTGGGATTAAAAACGTCACAGCATGAAATGAGAACAGCACCGTTTATTCCGAGTGCCTCTGCAGTTCTTGCAACAGCACCAAGGTTTGACGGGTCCTGAAGATTTTCAAGCACGATATATTTACCGTCAGGTGAAAATGTTGAAAGTGTTGTTTCGTTTTTCGTGTTTTCGCATTTCAGGAAAACGCCCTGACTTGTCTGTGTATCGGAAAGTTTTTTTGCAACTTCTTCCGAGATTTCGTAAGACGATTCTGCTTTGCTGACTATAAAATCAACGTCTTCCATGTTTTTTGAACAGGCATCAGCCGTAAAATATGCTTCTTTTATCACAACTCCGCTTAATGCGGCATCACGGCAAAGACGAACTCCTTCGAGTACAAACTCGCCTGATTTTTTTCTCTCTTTAGCAGAGGCAACCAGCTTTGAAACCTGTTTGATTTTTGCATTCTGAACAGAAATTATCTTTTCCAAAACCCGTTTCCTCCTTTGAAACAAAAAGGCATACTTTTTCACTATATAATAGTATACAGTACATTATATCAAACTTTTATGCAATAGACAATAGAAAAAGCAAAAAAAATTGCACCCACCGAGGTGAGTGCAATAATAGCTTATTTAAGTGCAGCCTTAGCTTTTTCTGTGAGAGCTGTGAATGCTGCGGGATCAGCGATTGCGATTTCTGAAAGCATTTTTCTGTTAAGGTTGATGTCTGCTTTCTTGAGACCGTTCATGAATGATGAGTAGTTCATACCATTCATTTTGCAAGCTGCTGAAATTCTTGTAATCCAGAGACGGCGGAAATCACGTTTCTTCTGCTTACGTCCGATGTAAGCATACTGACCTGATTTCATAACTGCCTGTTTAGCTGTTTTAAAGAGTTTGCTCTTTGAGCCATAGTAGCCTTTAGCTGCTTTAAGAACTTTATTTCTTCTTTTACGCGTCATTGTAGCGCCTTTAATACGTGCCATTGTCTATACCTCCTGTTATTAGTTCCTCAATATTATTTGTAAGGGATAAGTTTCTTGATCTGCTTAACGTTTGTTACGTCAGCAACAGTTGTTTTACGAAGATTTCTCTTACGTTTTGTTGTTTTCTTATTGAGGATGTGTGACTTATAGGCATGACCACGCATGGGTTTGCCGTTCTTTGACATTTTGAATCTTTTCTTTGCACCGCTGTGCGTCTTGATTTTAGGCATTTTTATTTCCTCCTTAATAATTACTTACCTGATTTGGGGGCAAGGAACATAAGCATTGAACGTCCCTCTACCTTTGCCGGTTTTTCAACGTTTGCATTTTCGCTGAGAGCTTCGGCAAATCTCTGCATGGGAACAAGACCTAATTCAGTGTGAGCCATCTCACGGCCTCTGAAACGGATTGAAACCTTGACCTTGTTGCCCTGAGCCAGGAATTTTTTTGCATGGTTAACTTTAGTTTCAAAGTCGTGCGTGTCAATGTTAAGAGACAGGCGAATTTCCTTGATTTCAATAACACGCTGGTTTTTCTTTGCCTCTTTTTCACGTTTTGCCTGCTCAAAACGATATTTTCCGTAGTTGATGATTTTGCAAACAGGCGGTTGAGCCTGGGGAGCAATCTTGACCAAGTCAAGCTCTCTTTCTTCGGCAATTTTTAAAGCCTCTGCAGGTGACATAATGCCGAGCTGTTCACCGTCGTCAGTAATTACTCTGACTTCCTTATCACGGATTTCCTCATTGATTTGCAGTTCTTTTGTACTAATGTTAAAGCACCTCCAAAAAAAAATCGCGGCACGAAAACTCGCCCGCAACACGCAAAACGGCACTTTTATACCGCCTGAATAACGTATTGACCTTCGTACGGAATCTATGTTCCCGCAGGTGAGAGCGATTTCGCTTCTACTTCAATGTGCAAGTATGATACCACATTGTTTATGTTTTGTCAATAGTTTTTCATATTTTTTTCAAAATACTATTGCAGAACAAAAATCAGTATGATAATATTGTTACAACATTATATAAGGGGTGTTAAAATATGTCAAGTACAAAGGCAAATTCAGGCAACAGTTTGATAAAAAACATTCTGATTGTTCTTATGGGCGCACTGCTTATGGGCTTCTTATGGAGAATCCGCGGCACTAACGGTTGGGGTTCATCCTGGGGGCTTCTCAATGCAGGTGCAATTTTTTCACTTTTCGCAATTACAATAATCGGTGACAGAAAGAAAACTTCTCTGGCATGGATTGGTCTTTCATCTCTTTCATTTATGCTCACTGTTCCCACATGGGGCACATTTTTAGACCAGATGACAGGTGTTCTTTCTTCTTCAATTACAGATGACTTGGGCAACGTAATAGAAGGTTCACGTGCAATTCCTTTATGGTCAGGTGTGGGCGTAATGCTTCTTTTAGGGTTCAGCCTTGCAACTGTATGGGGCATAATGCTGGGCCGTGCTTTAAGCGACAAGCAATGGAAAATCAGAGATTTCGTTCTTATTATAGCAGTGTTCTTCGTTGCGATGTACGTATCACGCGCAACACTTGCACACACTCTTACAGAGCTTCTTCAGCCTCAGGCTCTTGACCTTTTCAAAGAAGGACTTTTCAGACAGGGACTTGCAACCGAAGAAAACTTTGAAAGCATTTACAAGGTTTATATGGAACATTTCGATGACATGAAATGGGCAAAGAAGGTTATGGGCGGCAGAAACTATTTCGCTCTTGTTGAAACATTCTCAATCGCTATCGGCGGTATTGCATCGATGATAGTAACAAGATTTGTAATCAAAGATAAACGCGCAGCAAATATGGGACTTATCACATCTGTTTCATTTGCAATCGCAATTACAGTTGCTGACCTTTTCTTCTACTTCTTC
>JAZQWT010000128.1:0-6050 GCA_045632485.1 Acutalibacteraceae bacterium | reverse complement strand
AAATTAACGTATAGCAGCGGAACATGTCATTTTTTATCGCTCGGAGTACAAGTTGTACGCCGTCGCTCAGAAAAAAGCCATCTTCCACTACTCCCGTCAATTTTTATTAAAAGGAAGTATAGCAGCGGAATATGTCATTTTAAACTTATTGAAAACATCCCATTATCTTTTAGCTATAAATTTGTATGATGTACACGCACTAAACAGCATTGAAAAAATTACCGCGGATTATTTTGCGCCTTTTGCAAAGAGTATTTACAGGAGGCGGTTTTATGGAAAACAAGGATGATTTGTGGAATAAGTTTTATATGAGCGGTAAAGTGGAAGATTACCTTAATTATTGTAAACAAGAAAACGGAAAGGAAACATTATCTGCTGATGAACACAGACGGACTGATAATCAGAGAAAAGAGTACAGGTGAACAGAACAGAATAGTTACCGTTCTCACACGTGATTACGGTATTATCAGAGCCTGTGTTTACGGAGCAAAAAAAATAGGCTCACGTACAGGTGCGGCAACTCAGCTTTTTGCTTTTTCCGAATTGGGATTTGCAGAGCGCCGCGGCTCTTACATAATTGAAGCTGCAAAGCCTAAAGAAGTTTTCTTCAATTTGCGTAATGACGTTAAAAAAATTGCTCTTGCACAGTATTTTGCAGAGCTTGTCGAAAGTCTGGCTCCCGTCGGCGAAAATGCAGAAGAATATCTGAAGCTCATTCTGAATTCCCTTATGTTTCTGATGAACGAAAAGCGGGATGAAAAGCTTATAAAGGCAGTTTTTGAATTGTCGATTATTTCGATGGCAGGATATATGCCGGATATTGTTGCCTGTGAGGAATGCGGGAAATATGAGGATGAATTTATGTCCTTTGATATTTCAAACGGAAATATTTATTGTAACGCCTGTTCAAAGTTTGGCGTGAAAGTACCTATGAGTGTAATTTCCGCAATAAGGCATATAGTTTTATCTGACAGGCAGAAAATTTTTAATTTTAACTTAAATGAATCAAGTCTTCAGGCTCTTTCAGATGTTTCGGAAAGATATGTACTTTCTACTTTGCAGAGAAAGTTCAAAACACTTGATTTTTACCATATGATATGATTACGAAAGGTAGGGAGTGATATAAATGAATTCCCGAAAAAGAGATTATAAAGCACTCGAACTTGAAAAAGTGCTTGAAATGCTGGCAGGACATACGGCTTGTCCTGACGCCAGAGATATGGCTTTGTCCCTCAGACCGGAAAGTTCACTTGAGATGGCACAGTCACTTCTTAATCAGACACAGTCGGCACATATGATGCTTGCCCGTTTCGGCGGACCTGCTTTCGGCGGACTTAAAAATGTGAATAATGCATTGAGCCGTGCAGATGCAGGCAGTACACTCAGTATGAAAGAACTTCTTGATATTGCAAGTGTGCTTCATGTTATACGTTCTATCGTTACGTGGAGAAGCACTAATTCAGGCGTTGAAACTGTGCTTGACGTTTATTTTGACGCATTAAGCCCCAATAAATTCCTTGAAGATGCAATTACAAGTGCAATTATTTCTGAGGAAGAAGTGAGCGATAATGCATCTCCTTTGTTGCAGACTATAAGAAGAAAAATAAGGCATCAGGAATCAAATATCAGAGAAAAGCTGGACAGACTTATCCGTTCATCAGGCAATCAGAAATTTCTGCAGGAAAATATTATCACAATGCGTAACGGCAGATTTGTTGTGCCTGTAAAAAATGAACACCGTTCAGAAATTCCCGGACTTGTCCACGATACTTCTTCTTCAGGTGCAACTGTGTTTATTGAACCTGCAGCAGTAGTTGAAGCAAACAACGAAATAAAAGTGCTCCAATCTCAGGAAAGAGATGAAATTGAAAGAATTTTATCAGAGCTTTCCGCGCAGTGCGGAGAGTTTGCAAACTCAATAAAAAACAGTTACGAATGTGCAGTTGAACTGAATTTGATTTTTGCAAAGGCACAGCTTGCGTACAGAATGAATGCCTCTGTGCCGACTCTCAATGATGAGGGAATTATTGACCTTAAAAATGCACGCCATCCCCTTATTTCAAAGGATAAGGTTGTACCTGTAAATATCCGTCTCGGTGATGATTTTGATACGCTTGTAATCACGGGCCCTAACACAGGCGGTAAAACAGTTTCGATTAAAACACTTGGTCTTATGTCGATGATGGCAATGTGCGGACTTATGCTTCCCGTTTCTGATGAAAGCCGTATTTCTGTTTTTGAAAATGTGCTTGCAGATATAGGTGATGAGCAGAGCATTGAGCAGTCTCTTTCAACTTTCAGTGCACATATGACGAATATTATTGAAATACTTAAAACAGCAGGTGAAAAAAGCCTTGTTCTTATTGACGAACTGGGAGCGGGTACAGATCCTGTTGAGGGTGCGGCTCTTGCGACTGCAATTCTTGAAAGACTTCATATAAATGGTGCAAAAGTCGGGGCAACAACTCACTATGCAGAGCTTAAATCTTATGCAGTAGATACACCGCGTGTTGAAAACGGTTCATGTGAATTTGACGTTGCAACACTGCGTCCCACATATAAACTTTTAATAGGTGTGCCCGGCAAATCAAATGCTTTTGCAATTTCCGAGAGGCTTGGTATGGGCAAGGAAATTGTAGAGAGAGCAAAAGAACTTGTTGATACTGAAAGCACACGTTTTGAGGCTGTTTACGATAAGCTTGAAACAACACGCAAGGCGATGGAAGAAGAAAAAGAAAGAGCCGAAAAAGCTTTGCGTGAGGCTGAAAGACTGAAAGCAGAAGCAATTAAACAGAAAGATGATATTGCTTCAATCCGCGAAAAGGAAATTGAAAAAGCAAGAAACGAAGCTGTCAAAATTGTTGACGGAGCAAGACGTGAATCTTATGCGTTGCTTGCGGAAATTGATGCTCTTAAAAAAGAACAGAAGAAAACAAAAGACGCAGCCGAACTTGCAAGAAGGGCACGTTCTGCAATCAAGAGAGGTATGGAATCTCTTGACAGTGCCGCAGACCCTGTAATGAACCTTGCTGAAGACGATGATTATGTTCTGCCGAGAGAGCTTAAAATCGGTGATAATGTTGTTATAGCAAGCCTTGCAAAGCAGGCAGAAGTTACATCTTTACCTGATAAAAAAGGTGAAGTAGGTGTTGTGGCAGGTGCGATTAAGACACGAGTGCATATTTCTGATTTAAGACTTGTTGAAAAACAGGTGCAGAAGAAACAGACACCTAAAAGAACAGGTTCATCAAACTTTGAGGCACGAAGCACTGCAAAGGCAGAAACTAAAGTTGACCTGCGCGGTATGAATGCAGATGAGGCAATTATGACTCTTGACAGATACATTGATACAGCTTACAGACTTTCAATTACCGAATTTACCGTTGTTCACGGTAAGGGAACAGGTGTTTTACGCAGTGCCGTTCAGCAGTATCTTAAAGGAAATAATTTCATCAAAAGCTATCGTCTCGGTGTTTACGGTGAGGGTGAAAACGGTGTAACTATTGTTACATTGAAATAATGTAATAAAGTTGACGGATTAAGTTTTTGCTGATATAATAGGCAGGTATCGTATAAAAATATTCGGAGGTTGAAAATATGGAAAAAAAGAGAAGCAGCTTTACCGGCAAGATAGGCTTTGTTCTTGCTGCTGCAGGTTCCGCAGTAGGTCTTGGTAATATCTGGCGTTTCCCTTACCTTGCAGCACAGTACGGCGGAGGAATTTTTCTTCTCGTTTATCTTGTTCTTGCAGTTACTTTTGGTTTTGCACTTATGTGTGCAGAAATTGCAATAGGCAGAAAAACAGGTCAGAGTGCAATCAATGCTTACGGTCAGCTTAATAAAAAGTTTTCTTTCATCGGTTGGCTCGGTGCACTTGTGCCCGTAATTATTCTTCCTTATTACTCTGTTATAGGCGGTTGGGTTACAAAGTATCTTACCGTTTATATCAAAGGTGAGGTTGCGGCAGCTGCGGGAGACTCTTATTTCGGTTCGTTCGTTTCGAGTGCCGGCCCTTCTATCGGATATTTTCTTATTTTCCTCGGTGCTACTGCACTTGTTGTTCTTCTGGGCGTTGAAAAGGGTATTGAAAAAGTAAGCAAAATTATGATGCCCATACTTATTGCACTTACAATTTTTATCGCAATTTATTCAATGACATTGCCCGGAGCAATGGAAGGTGTCAAATATTATCTCGTTCCTAATTTCGATGGCTTCACACTGGGTAAATTAGGTAAAACAATGCTTGCTGCTATGGGTCAGCTGTTCTATTCAATGTCGCTTGCAATGGGCATTATGATTACTTACGGCTCATATATGAAGAAAGAAGTAAGTATTGAAAAATCTGTAAGACAGATTGAACTTTTCGACACAGGTATTGCTTTCCTTGCAGGTCTTATGGTTGTTCCTGCTGTGTTTGCTTTCTCAGGCGGAGAAGCAGATGTAGGAAAAGGCCCCAGTCTTATGTTTGTTTCACTTCCCAAGGTTTTTGAATTTATGGGTCCTGTGGCAGGCAGAATTGTTGGTCTTCTCTTCTTCCTTCTTGTGCTTTTTGCAGCGCTTACATCTTCAATTTCTCTTATGGAAACAGTTGTTTCTATTGTAAGAGATAAATTAGGTTGGGGCAGAAAAGTTACTTGTTTTGTTGTTTTTGCAGGATGTGTCGCTCTCGGACTTCCTTCAGCACTCGGATTCGGACCTCTCAGTAATATCAAACCTCTCGGACTTGATGATATTCTCACTTTCTTCGACTTTATCAGTAACAGCGTGATTATGCCTATAGTTGCTTTGCTTACATGTATTTTCGTAGGATATATTCTTAAACCCAAAGCACTTATTGAAGAAATTGAGATCGGCGGCAAATTCAAAGCAAAAACTTTGTTTACAGTTGTAATCAAATATATTGCTCCCGTTTTCATTACACTTATTCTTATTTCTTCCGTGCTTGATGCATTCGGAATTATGAAGCTTTAAAATTTATATCTGCAAAAAGAAACCCATCGATAACACTGTTGTGTATCGGTGGGTTTTAGTTTGTTATTGCAATGTTGCTTTGCTTTTATGAATTGACTTTAATGAATTGTACGCTGAACGGCATCATTCTGTTACCGCTCAGAACGGTATTTTCGCCTGTGAAAAGATTGGTGCCTTCGGAAGCGCCTCTGGTATCAAAAAATGCAGTGTACTCGTTTTCGTCGGCGTTTATCATAACGATAATGCGTTCATTTTCATATGCTCTTTCAAAAACCAATTGACGGTTTGTCATATGAAGAATATCGAAAGTACCGTAGCAGAGAGCTTTGCTTTCTTTTCTTGTTTTTGCGGCAAGCGAGATAAAATCGGTAATTTCGTTGGTCTGAACGTTTTCTATAAAGGGACGTAAAGCGGAGTCACCGTCTTCTTTTCTTCCTTCAATACCCCACTCACTTGCATAATAAATACAAGGAATTCCGGGCATTCCAAACAGTATCCCGTAGGCGGGAATGATATGATTCTTATTAGTCAGGATTGATGCAATTCGGCTGACGTCGTGGTTGTCAACAAATCCTATAAGCTGTAAGTCTCTGTACATACACCAATCATCACGGCCAAAACGGTTTCTCAATGAATGTCCTATTTCAAACATATTCATACTGTTAAAGGAAGAATATATACCCTTATAACACTCGTAGTTTGTGGCACTGTCAAGAAGACCGCTGCTGATAAGGTCTTTATAATTACCGTGAATCATTTCACCTGCAAGAAAGAAATCGTTTTTCTTCGATTTGCAGAAAGACGAAAGCTCACGCATAAAATTTCTGTTCAGCATATATGCAACGTCAAGGCGGAGACCGTCAATTTGGAAAGTGTCAATCCATTTGTTTACATTTTCCAGCAGATAATTTTTCACATCGCAGTTGTCCAGGTTAAGCTTGACAAGTTCATAGTGACCTTCCCAACCTTCATACCAGAAGCCGTCACCATATTGACTGTCTGAATCAAAATTAATGTAAAACCAATCTTTATAGGGGGAATTCCATTTGTTTTCTCTTACATCTCTGAATGCAAAGAAA
>JAZQWT010000127.1:0-17515 GCA_045632485.1 Acutalibacteraceae bacterium | reverse complement strand
TGACATGTATACTTTGTCTGTCCCTTTTCTGTACATGTAGGTGCTACTACTACTTCACTTTCATATTTGTGTCCGAGTGCATCTACATAGTCTGCAATATATGAATCGTCACATACTGTACATTCATATTTTGTATAACCTTTTTCTGTACATGTGGGAGCTGCTACTGAAGGTTTATATTCATGTCCGTATGCATCTACTTCAATTGTTTTTCTTGAAAGTTCTGCATCACAAACTGTACAGTAAACTACATTGTCATAATGACCTTTTTCTGTACATGTAGGAGCTACGTTGTTTTCTACTACTGTTTCACCTGCTGTATGACCAAGTGCATCAACTTCAATTGTTTTTCTTGAAAGTTCTGCGTCACAAACTGTACAGTAAACTACATTGTCATAATGACCTTTTTCTGTACATGTAGGAGCTACATTGTTTTCTACTTTTACTTCACCATCTGTATGACCAAGTGCGTCAACGATTGTTTCAACTCTTGAAAGTTCTTTGTCACAAACTGTACAGTAAACTACGTTGTCATATGAGCCTTTGTTTTCACAATCGGGAGCAATGTTGTTTTCAACAACTACTTCGCCTTTTGTGTGACCAAGTGCAGGAATTACAACGTTTTCTTCGATTGTTCCGCAAGTTGTACATGTTCTTGTTTTTACGCCTTCACCTTCGCAAGTGGGCTGAACAAGAATTGTCCATTCACCTGTGTGGCCTGTTGCGGGAACAACGCCTGAATCCATACAACCTCTTACACAGTGTCTGACTTTAACGCCGTCAACTGTACAAGTAGGAGCCTGGATTGTTTCCCATGCGCCCCATTCGTGACCGAGAGCAGCTGTAGTACTGTCTTTATAATTGTCGCCACAATCAGGACAAGTCCATTTTGTGTAACCGTCTGCTGTACAAGTAGGAGCTACTACTGTTGATTTATAAGGATGAGCGAGTTTCGGAATAGTTGTTGTATTTCTTGAAAGCTCTGCTTTACATACTGAACAGTATACTACTGTATCGTATTTACCATCCTGTGTACATGTTGCATTAAGTCTGTTTTCTTCAACCGCTGCAGCTGCCTTATGGCCAAGTGCTGCGATATCAGTTTCAGTAATTGTTTTGCCACAGAGACATGTGTATTTTGTCTGTCCCTTTTCTGTACATGTTGCTGCTTTAACAACTTCGCCAACATGGTATGTCTTGTAATCACAGCCTCTGCTTTCAAGAGCATTGAATGCTGCAATAAGGTTATCGTCAGCTGCCTGTGCAAGGTTACAAGCCTGCTGGAAGCCTGTTGATGCATTCTGAACTGCATAAGCAACCTGAGCTGCTGCGTCCATTGCGCTTACATAAGCATTCCATGATGCGTCTGTGTAATGACCTTTCTGAACATAATAGTTAAGGTCATCACCAAGAGTTGCTTTAAGGTATGATTTTGCCTGTGACTGGTCACCTGATGCACGGTAGTACATCTGAACACCGAACCAGTTTGAGTTATCATAAACAATAGTAAAGTTATAATAACCTGAAGGAGGTGTTGTATATATAAACCAGTCTGTGTATACGTCCTTCTCACCGTACATTTCAACATATTCCCAAGTAACATTGTTAGTTGTCAATGTGGGAGGGGGATTACCTGTTGTGGTAATTGTACGAGTCTGAGAACTTGCGCCTGCGATAGCGTTCTTTGTTGTGCGCTGTCTTGATGTCAATGTGAAGCTTTCCTGCTGAACATAAACAGAGTTAACTTCATCGAAATGACCCCAATCGTAACGATCACCGGCATCTGCGGGTCTGCCTGAGTTTGAACCAACGGCACCTGACTGTGCACCGGAGCCTGAAACGGCACCGTAGCCATATCCTGTAAGGTTCTTCCAGATTGTTGTTCCGCTTGTGTTCTGTACATCATAGTTAATGGTGTATCTGACTGCGGAGTTAACAGATGCAGCGATAGAACCTGTAACACCAAATGTTGATGTACCTGTTACGATTGCACCTGCTGAGTAGGAGACGCTGAGTGTTGCATTGCCATTATAAGGCATCACTGCTGTGATTGAATTAATCTTAACTCTGTAAGATGAGTTTGATACCTGAGCAGTAAGGCTTGTGTTAACACTTGTGCCTACAGCCTGTTCTGCTGTCTGGTAGAACTTAACCACGGTAGGATTAATAGCTTCATATCCGCCGCCTACTTTTGCTGCTTCTGCAACAATTCCGCTGATGCCTACAGAGAACATGCTTGTAAGCATTAAAACAGCAAGAAGAATTGAGAGCAGTTTTTTGGGTAATGATTTCTTACTCATTTTGCGCATTTTCCTTTCTGAATATATTCGTCTAACATATAGACTTTTAGACAATTATATATTATCATTTTTTGCAAGTTAAATCAACTGTTTTTTGAAATTTTTTGTATTTTTTAAATAAAGAAAATACAAATTGTGCAATAAATTCTATACATATGCAACAGATTGTGTTTTATAGCTTTTTATTTCTTTATAAGGATTCTAAAACACAAAAAACACCGCAGAAAAAAACCTGCGGTGTTTAAATTTACATTAATATTTCAGTTCGAAGAATGCAGAGAATGCTTTGTATGCCATATAAACATCAACCTTTGAAATCACTTCAAAAGGTGCATGCATTGAAAGTACCGGAACGCCAACATCAATTACATCAATATCAAGGTTTGCAACGTATTTTGCAACTGTTCCGCCGCCGCCTGCGTCAACCTTACCAAGCTCACCCATCTGCCAGATAACGTTTGCATCGTCAAATGTTTTTCTTACTTTTCCAACAAACTCTGCGCTTGCATCAGAAGTGCCGCCTTTACCGCCTGAGCCTGTGTATTTTGTAACAACAATTCCGCGGTTTACAAAGGACGTGTTCATCTTTTCAAAAGGACCTGCAAATGTGGGGTCAAACGCTGCATTAACGTCAGCAGAAAGACATTCTGATTTACTCATAACATCGTGAGCTTCAACACCTGCCTGACGTGCAAGGTCAGCAATGAAATAAGGAAGATAAAAAGATTTAAGACCTGTATTTCCGTCTGAACCTGTTTCTTCTTTATCAGTAAGAACAGTAAGGCATGTAAATTCAGGGTCTTTGCAATTAACAGCAGCCATAAGTGAGGGATATGCACAAACACGGTCGTCGTGCCCGTAACCGCCGATAAGGCTTCTGTCAAGTCCGATGTCGCAGACTTTCATCGCAGGAACGCATTCAAGCTCTGCAGAAAGGAAATCTTCTTCAATAATGCCGTATTTCTCGTTGAGAATCTGCATTACATTAAGTTTAACAAGTTCACTTGCTTCATCATCTTTAAAAGGACGAGAGCCAATAAGGATATTCAACTCTTCGCCCTGAATACCTTCATTCAATGTGCGTTTCATCTGTTCGCGAGCAAGATGGGGAAGTAAATCTGTAATAACAAATTTAGGGTCGTTATCATCTTCACCTATATTGACTGTGACTTTCTCTCCGTCTTTTTTAACGATAACACCATGAAGTGCAAGAGGAATTGCAGTCCATTGATATTTTTTGATACCACCGTAATAGTGAGTTTTGAAGAAAGCCATTTCACTGTCTTCATAAAGAGGATTGGGCTTTAAATCAATTCTGGGAGAATCAATATGTGCCGCAGCAATTTTCACACCCTCTGCCACACTTTTCTTTCCGAAAACGCAGAAGATAACTGCCTTATCTCTGTTGTTATAATATACTCTGTCCCCCGCTTTGTAGGAAGCGTTTTTATCAAAGGGAACAAAACCGTTTTCTTCAGCAATTTTTATTGCAAGCAGACAAGCTTCTCTTTCTGTTTTTCCTGCATTAAGATAGCTCTTATAATCTTCGCAGAAGCTGTTGACTTTTTCAATTTCATTTTCATCCATACGAAGATAACCGTTTTTGGGTTTCATGAAAAGTTTTTCCTGTAATTCTTTTGCGCTCATAATTCATATTCCTTTCTGTTTGTTTATTTCAATAAATTTCATAAGTTTTTGAAATTCAGATTCAAAATCTGTAACGTTATCATTAATTATAATTATGTCCGCTTGTTCAAGATAAAATTCATCAGGCATCTGTGCATTCATTCTTCTTTTCGCATCTGACACAGACAAATTATCTCTCTCAATAATTCTTTTTAATCTCACATCATTGGGAGCGAAAACAACTGCAATAAAATTACAATCATTTTTTATTTCACACTCAAGTAGTGCTGCTGCATCAATTATGCATACTTCATATTCTTCTATCTTTGCAGTTTCAATTTCATCAAGAATTTTTTCTCTTATCGCAGGGTGAGTAACTGCATTTAATTTTTCAGTTTCTTCACGGTTAGCGAATGCTTTTTTCGCTAAAAGTTTTCTGTCAATTTCTCCGTTGTATTTTACTATATCTTCACCGAAAACCTCAGAAAGTTTTTCTATAACAGGAGAACCGATTTCAAGAATTTCTCTTGCAACTTTATCACCATCAATTATGTAACAATTTCTTTCTTTCAGCAAAGAACAGACCATACTTTTACCAGCACCTGTTTTGCCCGTCAAGCCTAATATCAACATAAGAAATCTCCTTTACAGTTCAATCACTTCAAATCCTGCAGAGCGTAACAATCTGTTATAAACCGCAAGACCTACGCCCTTGTCGGAAGGACAATGAGCATATGCAATTTCTACATCAATTTCATCAAGCTCTCTCAGAGCGTCAAACAATCTTTTTGCCTGAGAAGACGAATCAAAACTTTGCCCGTATGTTACACAGGGAACAGAAATTTTTTCAGCTTCATCTTCAAAACAAAGTGCTGCAACTTTTTTATTCTGTGACGAAATAAATTCAATATATTTTTCGCTGTCAGCTTTTATTATAACAACTTTTGTTTTCGGTGCATAGTGTTTATATTTCATTCCGGGAGAATGAACTTTCTGATTTTCTTCAAGCTTTGCTCTCACTGCTTTATCGATTTCTATTTCACCTAAAACTTCTTCAAGTTGTTCGGGTGTTACTCCGCCCGGTCTTAAAAGGCGTGGCTTTTCGCCGACAAGAGTTATAACCGTTGATTCAAGACCCACATTACTTTCTCCGCCATCAATTATAAGAGGAATTTTTCCGTTCATATCATCAAAAACATATTTTGCATTTGTGGGGCTCGGACTTCCCGAAAGATTTGCTGACGGAGCTGCAATAGGACAGCCTGATTTTTTTATAATTTTTCTCATCACTTCATGTGACGGCATTCTGATTGCAACCGTATCTAAATTTCCGCTTGTTACCGACGGAACATTATCAGTTTTTTCCATTATTATTGTAAGCGGTCCCGGCCAGAATTTTTCTGCAAGAAGTTTTGCTTTTTCGGGAATTTTTTTCACAAGAGGTTCTGCTTCCTCCATACAGGAAATGTGCACAATCATAGGGTTATCTTTTGGTCTTCCTTTTGCTTCAAAAATTCTTCCCACAGCACACTCATCAAGTGCGTTTGCACCAAGTCCGTAAACTGTTTCAGTAGGCACACCGACCACACCGCCGGATTTTATAATTTCCGCAGCTTTTTTTATTGACTCTTCTGATGCTTTCAAAACTTCTGTTTTCATATTATTCTTCTGCCTTTAATTTTTCTGCAGTATCTGCAGTAATAAGTGAATCAATAAGTTCATCAATATCACCGTTGAGCATTGCTTCAAGACGGTATAATGTAAGACCGATTCTATGGTCGCTGATTCTGCCCTGGGGATAGTTGTAGGTACTGATTCTCTCACTTCTGTCACCTGAACCTACCTGACTTTTTCTTTCTCCCGCAATAGCATCGTTCTGTTTTCTTCTCTCCTCATCAAGAATTCTCGAACGGAGAATTTTCATTGCTTTATCTTTATTTTTGTGCTGACTTCTTTCGTCCTGACATTCAACAACTGTACCTGTAGGAATATGAGTAATTCTGATTGCAGATTCAGTTTTGTTAATATGCTGACCGCCTGCACCGCTTGAACGGAAAGTATCTATCTGCAAATCTGCAGGATTGATTTCAATATCAACATCTTCTGCCTCTGGAAGAACTGCAACGGTAACTGTCGAAGTATGAATTCTGCCCTGAGATTCTGTTTCGGGAACTCGCTGAACACGGTGAACACCGCTTTCAAATTTGAAACGCGAAAAAGCACCTTCGCCCTCAATCATAAAGCTGACTTCCTTGAAACCGCCAAGCTCTGTTTCGTTGGCACTCATAATTTCAGTTTTCCAACCTTTTGTTTCCGCGTACATACTGTACATTCTGTAAAGTACACCTGCGAAAAGAGACGCTTCCTCTCCGCCTGCACCGCCACGGATTTCCACAATAACGTTTTTGTCGTCATTGGGGTCTTTGGGAAGAAGTAAGATTTTAAGTTCATCTTCTATTACTGCAACATTCTCTTTTGCTTCGATATATTCCTCTTCCACCATCTCACGGAAATCTTTGTCCTGAGAAGAATCTTCAAGAATCATCTTTGCTTCATCCAGAGTTTCTTTTGTCTTTTTATATTCTCTGAATTTTTCCACAACAGGGGTAAGAGTTTTCATCTCACGCATAAGCTTCTTATACTTTTCAATATCTGCAACCACATCAGGGTCGCACAACATTTCATTTACGTTCTCGTAACGTTCTTCTACTTTTTCAAGTTTATCCAACATATTTTATACCTCATCAGGTTTTATAATTTTTTTGATGTTTTTTTCTATTTTACGGCGAGGTGCCATGATTTCGTGTCCGCATTTTTCACACTTGATTTTGAAATCCATTCCCACACGCGTTACGGCAAATCTGTCCGAGCCACAGGGATGAATTTTTTTCATAATTACTATATCTCCAACCTGTACATCCATAACAAATCCGCCTCCTTTTCCTCTCAATTTTTTATTATATCATATTTTTATAAAAATTGGAATAAGTATTTACAAATATAGGATAAATAAGGGGAGTAAATTTTATGTCACAATTCCTGCCTGAGGGCAAACTTATAAACACAAAAGAAAATATAGCATCACTTAAATCACCTGACACAATACGCGATGCATACAAAAAAGAATCAATCCTTGAGGGTAGAGTGATTCTGTGCGACGCTGCTCACAACCTGCATGTTGATTTAGGTTGTATGAACGGAATCATCCCAAGAAAAGAAGGTGCAATTGGAATCGCAGAGGGTACAACACGTGATATTGCACTTATTTCAAAAGTCAACAAGCCTGTCTGTTTTATTATAACCGATTTCGGTTTTGACGAATTCGGAGAAATTTATGCAATCTTAAGCCGCAAAAAAGTTCAGGAAAAATGCATGGAAAATTATATTGCAAATTTATCTGTTGGTGATATAATAGATGCGAGAGTCTGTCATATGGAGCCCTTCGGCGTTTTTGCAGACATCGGTGCAGGAATAAATGCACTACTGCCCATTGACGGCATTTCTGTTTCACGTATACCACATCCCAATGTCCGTTTTTGCCCGAATCAGGATATAAAAGCCATAGTCAAAAGCCGTGACGACATCGGCAGAATTGTTCTGACACACAAAGAACTTCTCGGCACCTGGGAGGAAAATGCATCTCGTTTTTCGGTGGGAGAAACTGTTCCGGGAATTGTCCGTTCAACTGAAAAATACGGAATCTTTATTGAACTTGCACCCAACCTTGCAGGACTTGCAGAAATTACCGATAATATTTATCCCGGACAGAACACAGCTGTTTACATAAAGAGCATTATTCCTGAACGGATGAAAATAAAACTTATTATTGTTGATTGTTTTGACGCAATTTACCCTCCGTCAAAATTAAAATATTATGTGGATGATAAACACATTTCTTATTGGAAATATTCTCCTGATTATTCAGAAAAAATTATTGAGAGTGTGTTTTAAAATATTATAAAGGATAAAGATGTGAAAAATGAAAGATTATATTAAAAACTGCGGAATTATTTTACTTTGTTTTATACTGATTTTCGCCTTCACACTTAACTCTTTTGCATATATCGAATGTGACGGTAATGCAAGACAGTATGAATGGCAGGAAGCAGACGACAAAGTTCTTTTTGACAGATATGACCACACAGGATGTTGTTATCATTCTGCTCACACAAAATTCAAATATATTGAAGAAGACAGACGTGTATATCTGGCCGTTTTTATCGACAATAAGAACGGCGATGGTTTTGACGGCAGTACAAGCGAGGTTATCTTGTCTTTCAACGATTCATCAGAAATTATTATGCGTTCCGATTTGTCTGCTGATTACAACGACAGCGACTTTTTCCTGAACTTCGGATATTTTTCCGATGGCTCAGGCGGCGGTGTTTATGAAGCAGAAATTGTTCTGAAAGAACTCGAATATGAAAACATCCTTACGCTTAATATCGCATTGAAAGATTATCAAGGTAAATTATCACAGATGTACAGACTTGATATAAAAAGTGAGGAGTTCAAGGAAGAGGAATCAGAATCACAATCCCTCGCAGAAAAAGAATCCGAAAAGAAAGCTAAAGATAAAGCAAACAAAAAGAAAAACACAACAAAGAAGAGAACTACAACAAAGAAAGAAACCACTACAGAATATAAAACTGCAATTATTACCGAAAATTATGAATCCTACACAGAAACTCTTGAAAAGAATAATAATTCAATTCTTATAATCGGCATTGCATGCGTTGTGACTTCTCTGTGTGCATTAATAATTGCTTTATTCAAAAAGAAATAAATCAACAAAAAAGCTTGTCAAAACTTTTTGACAAGCTTTTTATTTTTACTTAATACGTTCTGCTTCGTTTATCGTGTTTTCGTATCGCTTTCCGTACCACACTCTTTTATGTGCATAATCAACCCAGTCATCAGTTGAAGATGCTTCAATTTTCAGAGTTGTCGTATTTTCTTCCGGAATCAGATATAACTGGTTGAAAAGATTTTCAAAATATTCATACCAATCGTATGCCACATCGAATATTTTTTCTTCCTGTGACGGCAGAGCAATCATTGATTTCTGATACAACAATAAATCTGCAAAAAGTTTTTCATCGTCGAAAAAACTTCCAAGGTATTTTATAACATCTTTATAGAAATCTTCAAATTCTGCAGCGCATGAAAGGAAAAGACCTTCATAAAATTCCCAATAAATATCACCGAAGCGTCTGTCTGAAAAGCAGAGATTTCCTTCACCTTTCAGGAAAACGTCGACGCTTGCAAAAACTCTGTCAAGAATTCTTTTTACAACGTGACTTTCCTTTTCAATCCACTCGTAAAGTCCCATATAAAAATCATAGTATGAAATATTTTTTGCTTTTCGCAGATAAATAGCAAAAAATTTCAAAAGGCCAAGGCTGTGGAAACTCTGAACACAAACTGAAAAGCGGAATGCTTTTTTCCAGTCTTCAGTGCTTAATGTGCTTGTTTCTACAACTATGTCAGAACGTGAAGCATATTTCATATCTTTATCTACCCGTGTGTGAATCTGACACAAAAGAGACCTTACTGTTTTTATCTTATATTTTTTTACAAATTCCTTTGTATACATTATTGTATTGGGCAGGAATTCACATCTGTAAACACTTACATTACTATGCTGTCCCGCTTCAATAACTTCACAAAGACCTTTACAGAAACTGTCTAAAGTTTCACCGGGAAGACCTAAAATCAAATCGGTATAAGTATACATACCGCTTGTACGGTATCTTGCAACCTGCTCGGCAAAATTATTGACAGACATATTTTTTCTGCCAACAATTTCAAGCACTTCAGGTGACATACTCTGAACGGCAATTGACACACCGCGGTTCAGGTCTGCATCTTCAAGTTTTCGAAGAATCCTGTAGGTCATATCATCTTTGTTCTTTGCTGCAGTTGATTCAAATCTCTGAGGATAACCGTATTTCTTTTTGAGTCCTGCAATGTATTCTGCTATCTCTTCGTCTCTTTCGAGAATTCCGAAATTGGAGTCTGCACAAAAACAATAGGAAATTTTATGTTCAGCCAGCCAGTCAAGTTCCGCTTTTACTTTTTCCATAGGGAATTGTCTGAAGCCTGATTTATTTCCTCGCCAGCAACAGAAAACACATCTGTACGGACAGCCTCTGTTTGTTTCAATTACTGTGTCAAACTGTACGTTTTTATATTCAGGGTTATTTACAATATAATCAAACAATCCCATAGTATACGGAGAAGGAAAATCTTCAAGAGGCGGACCCAGTTCTTTTTCAGTCTGAACGGGAACACCGTTTTTTCTGTAAGAAATATTCGGAACGTTTTCTAAATCTTCCCCTGCTGAAAGTGCAGAAAGAAGCTTATAAAAAGTAACTTCACCCTCGCTGTGCATAAGCAAATCAATAAACGGATATTCTTCCAGATATTCCGTATCATCAGGCACCTGTACTCCGCCGAAAGCAATAATACATTCGGGCCATTTATTTTTAACTGCCTCTGCCAGAGCAAGGTTATATTCAACGCTCCACATATAGTTTGAAAAGCCGATAATATACGGATTTTCTATTTTTTCAAGAGCACTATCAATGGGCAGCTTTGTAAAAATAAATTCGCAAAGGTTATATTCATTTTTAATATCTTCGCGAGAAAAAGAATACGCAGCTATTGCACCTACTGCATACGGGAGATACACTGCTGAAGGAAGATATGATGATTCCGAAAGTGCGTTATTAGGTTGTACAAAATATACGTTTTTCATTTTTCTTCCTCCTTTCTTCCCTTAAGCTTTTTCAACTGCTCTGATAGTCTTTTTATTTCTTCTTCCGTACCAGATTATTTTCTTTGCATAATTTTCCCAATCTGCAGGAACATCCTCTGCAAAGAAATGAAGATTTGTTTCTTCTTTCTGAAGACATACATCTTTGTTTGCAAGAATATTATAAAAATAATTCTTCCAATCGTAACTGTATTTTTCAGTCACATCATTTGAAGAGGGAACTACAATAGTATTCTTCTGATAAGACATAAGTTCGCTCATTACTTTTTCTTCAATTTCAAAGCCTTTTAAGAACTCTTCTGCTTCTCTGTAAAAATCATCAAGTTTATAAATGTAATCAAGAAGCATTGCTTCTTCATAAGGCCATGTAATATCACCGAATTCACGGTTGATGTATGACAAATCAACTTCGCTGTGGGCAGTTGATTCAATACACTTACTTATTCGTCTTATTGTGTCACCAATAACGCCCTCGCGCTCTGCAAAATAATTTATAAAGGCATCATAGAAATTATAATATGAAACGCCCTTTGCATTATGAAGATAAATTGCAAAGCATTGAAGAAGTCCATGGCAATGAACACTCTGTATACATGCAGAAAAAATCGTTGCCTTTACAAGATCTTCTTCACTCATTGTTGAAGTTTCAATAATATATTCAAGTCCGCCTGAAAAAACTGCACTGTCAATTGCACAATGGTTAATGTTCAGTTTATTGATTGCAGTTTTTATGCCGAACTTTTTCATATAATCCTTGTTTGAAAGAGTGGAATTAGGATAAACCTCACATCTGAAAACATTTATTGAGTCATGCTGACCTCTTTCAAGAAGTTCACATATTCCCTCTGAAAAACTCTGAAGAGTTTCACCCGGCAAACCTAAAATAAGTTCTGTATAGGTGGGAATTCCCGCTTTGTGATAAAGCTCAAGCTGGTCAGAAAGTTTTTCCTTGTTCATATTTTTACGTGAAATATTTCTGAGCACTTCTTCTGACATACTCTGGAAGGCAAGAGACACGCCTTTGCTCATTCCCACATCATTGAACATTTTATTTATTGTGAAAATTCTGTCTGTTTTATCTTTTGCAAAACAAGCACCGAATTTATCAGGGAAACTGTTTTTCTTTTTAAGTTCTACTGCAAAGGAAGCAATTTCTTCATCGCGGGGAAACAAGCCAAAGTTTGAATCCACGCACATACAGTAAGAAATTTTATGTGCGGAAATCCACTCTAAATCTTTCTTTACTCTTTCCATGGGAAACAATCGCATAGGTAAATCGTAATCGCACCAGTCGCAGAAAGAGCAGTGATAAGGACAGCCTCTGTTTGTTTCAAGCTGAGCATTGAATTCAAGATTTTCAGGCACATTGAGAAGCTTGTCAAAAACTCCTGTAAGATAAGGTGACGGATAATCTTCCACACCCTCTGCTTTGTCTTCCCCTCTTGAAATACCGCCATTTTCATTTCTGTAAGAAATATTCGGAATTCCGTCAAGAGTTTTTCCCTCTGCGAGTGCTCTTAAAATTCTTGTAAAAGGAATCTCACCTTCACCGAAAATAAGAATATCGATAAACGGATATTTTTCAAGAAAATCAGACTCTCTCGACACCTGATGTCCACCGAAAATGATTTTACAATCGGGATATTTTTCTTTTATATTTTTCGCCTGTTCAAGATTGTAATTATAATTCCAGAAATAGTTTGAAAAGCCCACAATAAACGGATTCTTTATTGCGTTCATTACTTCTTCGGATGAATCCTCTTTAAAAATAATTCCCGCAAGCTCATATTCACTGTTTATATCTTCAAACTGCAACGCATATGAAGATAAAACGCCTACCGCGTAAGGATAATAAATGGAATTACCAAGAAGTGTATTCGGTTGAATAAAATATATATTCTTTTTCATACACTTAACACCACACTTTATTTTTTAATCAATATACTCTATTTTTTTTATAATATTCTGTCCGCCTTTTCTTCCGTACCACACAATCTTTTTTGCGTATTCAGGCAGGTCGTCAGGCGTTGAAGCTGAATCAATTTTAATCTTCAGTTTTCTTTCCTCAAGAGGTTTGTATTTGTTCTGATATATATCTGAAAAATAAGAATAAAAATCATAATTCAGCTCAAGAATTGCACCTTTTGAAAAAGGATTTTTAACGATATTTTTCTGATAAACTAAAAGGTCTGTGAAAAGATTTTTGTTATCAAAATACTCCTGAAGGAATGAATTCATTTCGTTGTAAAACTCGTCTCTGTTTTTCATAGCCTTCAGAAACGCACCTTCATCAAGAGGCCATGTAAGCTCGCCGTAACCGTCAACGGTACAGGTAAGAGAGCCCGAATCAGACAAAACCTCTCTGTACTTTTCTTCAAGCCATAAATAAATTCTTCCGCAAATTGTATCGGGATTTTCTGTTGCAAAATCAATAAGTTTTTCATAAAAATCCGAATACTTTATCTGCTGTTCATAATAAAGATAAATGGCAATACATTGGAACAAACCTAAATTATGAAAAGCCCTTACAAACACTGCAAATATATTACTCTTTATCCAATCTTCCTTTGACATTGTAGAAGTGGAAACAACTATACGGGAAAATTCCGTAATATCTCTTTTATCAGGCACAACATGATACTGATGCTGTTCTGTTACGGCATATTCAATTTCGTATTTCTTCATATATTCAGAATCGTTCATAATTGAATTCATCAGAAGTTCACAGTTGAAGAAATTTATTGACATATGCTGACCGCATTCAAGAAGCTGTTCCATTCCGTCACGGAAACTTTCATATGTTTCACCTGGGAGACCGAGAATAATTTCCGAATAAGAACCGATGCCGTTTTTATTGTACATGCTCATCAGCTCATGGAAGCTTTCGATGGGCATATTTTTTCTGTAAATATTATCAAGAACATGCTGATGCAAAGACTGAAAAGAAAGTGTAGCACCCTTGCACATTCCTACGTCATTAAGAAGTTTGTTGATCCTGAAAACTGTTGCAGGATTATTTTTCGAATAAGTCGCCTGAAATTTCTGCGGATATCCGTTTTCGCGGTTTTTCTCAATCATATATCCGACAATTTCCTCATCTCTTTCGAAAAGACCGAAATTAGCATCTGCACAATAACAGTATTCAATTTCTTTTTCACTCATCCAGTCAATTTCCGCTTTGACTGTTTCAATATCGTAAAGCCTTACTTTTGCTTTTTCATTGCCCCAATCGCAGAAAGCGCATTTATTCGGACAACCTCTGTTTGTTTCAAGAATTGCAGAAAATTCAAGTTCTTCCGTTTCCACAAGTTCATCAAAATATCCTTCAAGATAAGGCGAAATTCTCTCGGGTATATCTGCACGTTTTTTTTCTGTGAAAACCATCTCATTCCCGCTTTTATACATAATGTTGGGAATATTTGATATCAGTTCTTTTCCTGCAATAAAAAGAAGAAGTTTTCTGAAAATTTCTTCCCCTTCACCAAAAACTGCAAAGTCAATAAAATCGCTTTTTAAAACATCACTTTCTCTGTAAATCTGATGACCACCGAAAATGATTTTACAATAGGGATATTTTTCTTTGATTTTTTTTGCTAAAACCTTGTTGTATTCATAGTTCCACACATAACAGGAAAATCCTACAACACAAGGACTTTCGAGACTTTCTACAACTGCATTTATATCAGCCTTTTTATATATAAAAGATTTAAAAGTGAATTCACTCTTTATTTTTTCATCCTTGAATGCATATGCAACAAGTGTACCTGCAGCGTAAGGAAAATAAATTGAATTTCCGTACTGTGAATTAGGCTGTACCATATATAAATTTTTCAGAGTGAATCACCTCTTTTCGTTTATATTTCTTCTATTTTATTCGGCATACTTGAGAACATCATTCTGCCGTTTCTTCTGCCGAACCAGATTATTTCTTTTGCGTATTCAATCCAATCCTTTGTATCGAACGGAGTTGAGAAATTATATATAACATTTTCTTTATGCAAAGGAATGTAACTGTTGCGGAGAATTGCATCAAAATAATCTCTGAAATTATAACCGAATCCCACAGCGTAATTATTGTGCATCGGTCTTAAAACAACAGACATCTGATATCGGAAAAGTTCTCCAAGGAAATCCTCGTCTTTAATATATCTTCTGATAAAAGTTTTCATTTCATCATAAAACTCTGCAGAATCGTGAAGGCAATGAAGAAATACCGCTTCTTCAAGGGGATAAGTAATTTTTCCGAATATATCATTCTGATAAACAAGTCCGCCTTTACCTTCAACAAAATTATGAAGCACTTCAGATACCATTTCAAAAAGCGGTTTACAGTATGTACTTTCCTCTTCAATAAATTTATGAAGCGCTTTATAAAAATCATAGTAAGAAACATCAAGTTCTTTTCTGATATACATTGCAATACACTGCATAATTCCGAAATGATGGAAAGACTGAACACAGGTTGAAAATTCGTTTGCTTTAATCCAGTCATCAACACTCATTGTGTCTGTCCCCACAACTATACTTGAAGCACCGGAAAGCACATCATCCATACTTTCGCAATGGTACTGATTCAGAGAAGTCGTGACAATTTTAATTTTATATTTATCCATATACTCAGGACTTGCAAGAGTTGAATTCGGAAGCAGCTCACAGTAATACGCACTGACAGAACTGTGCTGACCGAGTTCAAGAATTTCGCACAATCCGTGGCAAAAAGTATCAAGTGTTTCTCCGGGAAGTCCTAAAATAAGTTCTGTATAAGTTGAAATGCCTGAACTTCTGTAGCGTGCAATCTGGTTTGCATATTGCTCCTTTGAAATATTCACTCTGCCGACATTTTCAAGAACTTTTTCTTCAAGACTCTGCATTGCAAGAGTTGCGCCCTTGCCGATTCCGTGCTCTGCAAGAAGTTTATTGATTCTGAAAACACGGTCAATTTCGTTCTTGGCATATGACACCTGAAGACGGTTTGGATAGCCTTTCGTTTCTTTGAGTTCAACTAATTTATTTGCAATAATTTCATCGCGTTCAAACATTCCGAAGTTTGCATCAACGCAATAAACAAATTCCATTTCGTGCTCTGACATCCACTCAAGTTCTTTAAGCACTTTTTCAAGAGGGAACAAACGGACTTTAGAATTCAATTCACCCCAGTCGCAATAAACGCAGTTATAAGGGCACCCTCTGTTTGTTTCAAGAACACAGGAAAAACGATAATCTTTATTCTTTAAAATTTCATCGAATACACCTGTAAGATATGGTGAAGGATAATCGGAAATTGTAATTTTCTTTTCTTCAGTCTGTACAGGAGTTCCGTTTTTATCTCTGTAAGAAATGTTGGGAATTTCTGAAAAATCACCGTTTTCATCAAAACATACAAGTACATCCCTGAATGCTTCCTCACCTTTTCTGTGGACAAGGATATCGATAAAATCATATTTTTCAAGAAACTCTGTTGTGGGAGGCACATGATGTCCGCCGAATTCTATAATACAATCAGGATATGCCTCTTTAAGTTTTCGTGCATATTCAAGATTATAGCTGTAATTCCATATAGAATTCGAAAAGCCGACAAGGGCAGGGTTTTCAAGACTTTTTATGCTCTCGTCAATATCTTCAAGGCTGTATATAATTCTCTTGAAATCATATTTACTTTTCACTTTCTCATCGTTCATTGCAAAAGCCACAAGCATACCAACCGCATAAGGCAGGTAGTATGTGTTACCGTAAAGGCAACTTGCCTGAACAAGATAAACATTCTTCTTCATTGGCGAAAACTTCCTATCATCAGTATGAAATATTCAATCTTTTAACATTTACGCTGATTGCATTAAATTCATTTTCTATAAAACTCTGAACTTTTTCTGCAGTTGTATCATCTTTTAAAACTACAAGAAGATAACCGCCTCCACCTGCTCCGCAGATTGAAACTGCATCTGCACAACAGTCAAGAAGTTTCTTTGTAAGTTCATCAATTTTTTCGTTTGTAACTTCAGGTGATATTTTTTTTAACAAACTGAAATGTTCATTAAGACAACTTTTGAATTTTTCAAAATCATCTTTTTCAATACTGTTAATAATATCACTGTTCAGTTCTTTTATTTTTCTGAAACCATATAAAGTTTCTTTATTTTTCTCAAGATATCGGTTCACAACATCGCCAACAATAAATCTGCCGAAATGCCTCTGTCCCGTAGAAACGAGAATAACTTTTTCAGAAAAAAACTTTCTGAAAATTTCTGACACTTTTATTTCTTTAACGGCAAGTTTCTGCCGGATTCCCGGTAAAGAAGAAGTAACTTTTACTCCCGGGAAAATTCCTCCTGCCTGGTCCTGCCAGCCACCACCTGTTTTCATAATCTGCTCTGCTATAAAAACGTTGCGAAGTATTTCTTCTTCATCATATCCCAGACAGAGCATTTCGCTGAAAGCCTTGAAGCAACCGGCGAGTAATATACTGCTTGTGCCGAGGCCTGAGCCTTTATCAATGGAAGAAACTTTTGTGGTCAGTCGGAAACCATTTTCAAGAACGGTATCTTTACCAATACCCACCGTGCTGAGTACTGCTCTGTGCAGATTAAAATCCGACAAGTCATCTGTTGTGCTGTCAAACGTGAAATTTTCTGTTGCATTTTCGCTACAGAATTCAATACGTTTTTCATCAATTTTTTCAAGTAAAACCCATATAGGTTTTTCACCATCAACATTCACGGCAATATTTACAACCTCACCGCCGTTATCTGTGCAGTAAGGCAGTGCATCGGTCCATGTGCCCGAGAGATTCACTCTTACAGGCAGGTTTATTACA
>JAZQWT010000126.1:0-22279 GCA_045632485.1 Acutalibacteraceae bacterium | reverse complement strand
CCTGAACGGATTTTCTCGTAGTAGTTTTCGATTTTTCTGTCAGCACGTTTTTGTTTTTGGTTGTATCTTTGAAGTGCATCATCGAACAATTGGTGGTACACATCTTTGATTTTTTCATTGCAGTATTCGGTGTTCAGATGAGTTCTTTCGGGGTCTGTGTTCTTCGCATTGAACTCTCTGCTGTTATGATTCACCGAGCCTTTGCCTACACATATACTTATTGTTCGTCTTATAAAATCACTGTCCTTCTTTTTATAATTTTCAAACCTTATAAAGGTTCTGTTACTCTTGTCAAGAGTAACGCAAAAGCACTTATGACATACCTTGTATATCAAAAGCTGCTGTTGCGCCCTACGGGGTCAGAGCTGTGTATCCACATATTCCCGATACACAGCTCCCCGCGTCAACCGTGACGACCGTGACAACCTTTTTGGCAGTGCATTTTAAGTTGACACGGTTGACGCGGTTGTCACGCCTGCAGCTCGAATCTTATTCTTCTGCATGCGTGTGTGCGTCTGCTTTCATAGAGAATATTGTACTCATTAAGCAGTCGCCCGGCGGTGACATTAAGCTTCATGCCTAACGCATTCGGCGTAATGTCTAACATCAGCAAATCCCTGAGCTCTGAAACAGTTCCGTCCCAAACGAGATTTTCGGCTGTAACTTTTTCTGCTATCGCTTCAAGCAACGGGTCAGGCTTTTCTTTCCAAAGTTCTGTTTCAACTTTTTCAAGCTCCCATATCAGACTGTCTTCATTTCTTGTAAGAAAGAGTTTTTGGTCCTGTTGGTCTCTGCCTGAAATTTCAAGTGTTGCAGTTTTTGAAGTTCGTTTTTCTTTCTGTAAAAGGAATGCTCCGTCTGCTGCACCGAGCAAACCGTTGGTGCCTGAAATCATGTCAAACTTATCATCAGAGCTTTGTTTACGCGTATGATGAACAAGTAACAGACAGATTCCGTATCGGTCAGAAAAGTTTTTGAGCTGTGCAATGACTTCATAGTCACTTGCATAGGAATACTTTTCTGTTGCTGACTCTCTGACTTTTTGCAGGGTATCAATAATGATAAGTCGGGTATCAGGGTTTTCACTTATAAACTTTTCAAGCTGTTCAAAGAGCCCACCATTTAAATTCCTGGCCGAAACAGAAAAATATAAATTGTCTGTTCCGTCAGTTCCGAACATTCGGTAAAGTCTTTTCTGCAATCTTGAATAATCATCTTCAAGAGCAAGATATAAAACTTTACCTTGTCTGACTTCGTTCTCCCAAAGTTCCTTTCCTGTACTCACATGATAAGCAAGCTGTGCCATAAGGAAGCTTTTACCCACCTTGGGGGCACCTACAAAAAGGTAGGTGCCGGGGTAAAGTAGTCCGTCTATGATTGCAGGTTTGTTGAGGTAAGCCGTGTCATAAAGCTCACTCATCGTTACCGTTTTCATATATGACGGGTCTAAGGTTTTGCGAAGTTCTTTTTGCAATCGCATCATTTCTTTGAAATCATACTTGCAATTTTCTTCGTCTTCGGTTATACTACTGTTAGTGTTTTGATTTGACTGTCCGTCATCTGCGCCAACAGATGTGAGTGGGACGGTCTTTTCTTTTTTTACATCATTCATTAAAATCTCCTTTCAGTTCTCGAAGTGTTTCGGTGATGAGCTTTATTATTTCAAGCATCTCATCGGTCACTTCTTTTTTATTTTTAAGTTCTGTGAGCACCTCGGCAAGATTGTTACGAAGTGCTTTGAACACCCTTGGGTTACCACCGTGAACAACAATGTCCTGCTGCATGCAACGGCGGTAGCAGTATTCCTGTTTGCTCAGCCCCGATATTGCAACGACCTTGTTTATCTGTTCGCTTTCTTCGGGTGATACTCTGAAGCCAACCGTTATACTGCGGAAACGGTTGTGCTTATCAAGATTTTTTGCTGACATTTTAAGCACGCTCCATATTAAGTTTTTCTGCAATTTCTGTTTGCTTTGACGGGAAGAGGTGAGCATATCTGTAAGTGATGTCGATGCTCTCGTGACCGACTCTGTCCGCAATAGCAAGCGGTGTGAAGCCCATATCAATGAGAAGTGAAACATGTGAATGTCTCAAATCGTGAATACGGATTTTCTTTACCCCCGTTTCTTTGCAGCCTCTTCGCATTTCACTGTGAAGATAAGCCTTGGTTATGAGAAACACTCTGTCATTCTTCTTCGGCTTGTAAAGACCTTTGAAGTACCTTTGTATTTCATCACACAGGAAGTCAGGCATCACGATTGTGCGATTGCTCTTTTTTGTTTTCGGAGTGGTAACAACATCCTTACCCTTGATGCACTGATAAGATTTGTTGATTCGTACTGTCTGCTTTACGAAATCAAAATCACCGTAGGTAAGAGCCAACAACTCACCGAGGCGGATACCGCACCAATAAAGCATTTCAAATGCGTAATAGGATAAAGGCTTGTCCATCATCGCATCGGAGAACTTTGTGTATTCTTCCTTTGTCCAGAAGAGCATTTCCTTTGTGTTTTCTCTGCCCATATTGCCGACCTTTGCTGCAGGGTTTGAGGGAAGCTCGTAAAATCTTACAGCGTGATTGAAGATTGCACTGAGCTGATTGTGAATTGTTTTGAGGTATCCCGAAGCATAAGGCTGACCATCCTTGTCCCGGTATGCCATCATTTCTTTCTGCCAGGCTATGACATCCGAAACCTTGATTTCACACATCTTCTTTTTCTTGAAGTACGGCAAGATTTTAAGCTCAATAACACTCGTTTTCATAACCCAAGTGTTTTCTTTTAGTTTTTCTTCAAGGTCGCTTTTGTAGATATCATAAAACTCCTCAAAAGTCATATTCAGGTCACCTGTGCTTTTGTTTAGAAACGTGTTCTCCCAGGCAACTGCATCCTTACGGGTTTTGAAGCCTCGTTTTACCTTACGTGCATTTTCGCCTTTCCAGTCTGTGTAGTAAACCGAAACATACCACGTGCCGCGTTTCTTGTCTTTATAGACAGCCATTTCGTCATTCCTTTCTATTTTTAATCTTTGTCAGGCATGCCGTAAATCTGCTCAGAGAGATAACGGCGGCTGACTTTGCCTTTGATTACGAAGAAGCCTTTTGCTTCAAGCTCTTTGTTGAGCTTTTCCATAATCTGATAAGCGAGTGTTTTGGAAATACCAAGCTCTTCGCTGATTTCCTTTGCGTTCATTAAAACTGCCATCTGGTTTTCCTCCTTTCGGTTAGTATTTATTACAAGTCGGTTGACCGACATTGAATACTGTAATTTCTTGCGTTTTTATGTCTTACTTAAAAAGTCCTCTCAAGGGGTAAGGATTTAGAAGGGCCAAAAATAAACCAAATTGAGAAAAAATTTTCAAAAAACTGAAACTTTGTAGCTTTGCACAAAACCAACATCTTGGTTTTGGTTGTTTTTACCCCTTCATATATGTAAGGGTTTCAGAAGGGTGAAAATTCGGTTTTTTCAAAAACTTTTTTTAATTTTTAAATCGTCTTGAAAATGTCCCCTCACTTGGTAAGCATTTAGAAGGGCCGAAAAAACGACTTTTTCGGAAACTTTTTTCAAAAAATTGATTTTTTGTAGTTTTGCACAAACAGATGTGTTGGTCTTTGTGTAAAAACACACCCTCCAATAGTTGGGACAGAGAAAGGCACTTTATCACCCCTAAAATTGAAAAAAGTTTCAAAAATTTACAAGTTTGTATAAACTGACGAAAAATACCCCTCACTTGTAAGGAACGGGAGAAGGTAAAAATGAGGTATATTTCTGAAAAAACTTTTCAAAAATTGAAAATTTGTTAAATCTGCCGAAAAAACAACCCTCTACTTGTAATGACTGGGAAGAGGTAAAAATAAGGTAGTCTTTAGAAAAAACTTTTCAGAAACCGAAAGTTTGTAAAATCTGCACAACAAAATTCACAGTATCACGACTTCAAAAAACGGGCATAAAAAATACCTCTCTCGAATGAACTAAGTGTTCAAACGAGAGAGGTTTTCTCTTGTATGAAATTATGCGGGGAAGCCGGATACAGTATCATTTTTGTATCACGAGGCTTCTCAAAAGTCCTGAAACCCCTTATTTTACTGGGCTCACGGGCTTTCGTTTACTTATTCCCACTCGATTGTACCTGTGGGCTTGGGAGTAAGGTCAAAGAGTACACGGTTGATACCGTCAACTTCTGCTGTGATGCGTGCTACGATTTTGTGGAGCACTGCGTAAGGAATTTCTTCGATAGTTGCAGTCATAGCGTCTGTTGTATTGACCGCTCTGATAATTGCGGGCCAACCTTCGTAACGGCTGTCATCTTTAACACCAACTGATTTAATATCAGGCACTGCGATGAAATACTGCCATACTTTGCCTGCAAGACCTGCGATTTCAAATTCTTCACGGAGAATTGCATCTGCTTCACGAAGTGCGTGGAGTCTGTCACGAGTGATTGCACCAAGGCAACGCACACCGAGTCCGGGACCGGGGAATGGCTGACGGTAAACCATTGTATGAGGAAGACCGAGAGCGTCACCTACAACTCTTACTTCGTCTTTGAAGAGAAGTTTTATAGGCTCAACAAGTTCCATAGCCATATCTTCGGGAAGACCGCCTACGTTGTGATGTGACTTAACAGCCTTTTTGCCTTCAGCCTGTTTGATACTTTCGAGAATATCGGGATAAATTGTTCCCTGAGCAAGGAAAGAAATTCCGTCAAGCTTTGCTGATTCTTCGTCAAACACTTTAATAAATTCTGCGCCAATTATCTTACGTTTCTTTTCGGGGTCGCTGACATCTTTAAGAAGGTCAAGAAAACGGTCAGTTGCGTCAACATAAACTAAGTTCGCATCAAGCTCTTTACCGAAAACATCGATAACCTGTTCGCTTTCGCCTTTACGCATAAGACCATGGTTAACGTGGACACACACAAGCTGTTTACCGATAGCCTTGATGAGAAGAGCTGCAACAACTGATGAATCTACACCACCTGAAAGGGCAAGAAGAACTTTCTTGTCACCAACCTGCTCACGTACTGATTTTACCTGTTCTTCGATAAATGCATCAGCAAGTTCTTTTGTGTTGATTCTTTGCATTGATTCTGGACGTACATTATTCTGCATAAAAACTCCTCCAATATGTCAGTTTTATGCTATTAATTATATACCCATATCGCAAAAATTTCAATATATTTATAAATACAAATTTTTATTATTTTTCTCCCTATATATAGTAAAATTTGTATATCAGGAAAAAATACAATAACAGATATTGATTTACATATAAATATGTGTTAGACTTTATTAAGATATATTAAAAAGGATGTATTTTTTATGAAGAAATACGATGTCGCTGTTATCGGCGGTGCAACCTCAGGCTCTTTCTTCGCGAGAAAAATGGCCGAAAAAGGATTCAACACAATAGTTGTTGAAAAATGTTCCTTTGAAAAAGTAGGAAGCAGATATGACATTTTTCACATTGGCAGAAAGGAATTTGAAAGATTTTCTATCCCCCGTCCCGTTGAAGGTGACAAGGAATGGGCTTTTGAATTCGAAACAAACTACACTGCAGCACCATCGGGAAAATATCCTGTTAAAACTTTCGACCCTATGGTAGGACTTCATATGCACGAATACACAGTGCTTATGAACAAATGGGCAGAAGAAAAGGGTGCCGAATTCATATACGAAGCATCTTTTGAAAATTTCATTTATGAAAACGGAAAAATCGCAGGTATTACTTACAAAAAAGATAACAAAACACATACTCTCCCAGCAAGATGTGTTGTTGATTGCTCGGGAATTGAATCTGTTGCAAGAAGAAAAATCCCTGATAACTGCAATATAGAAAAATTTGAAATCACACCTGAAGATATGTTTTACGTTGTGCTTAAATATGTAAAATTCAAGGACCCTGATTTCATTTACAACACCTCATCCACAGGCTGGCCCTCATACAAATCATGGCTTGCGCCTCAGGCAGACCCCAACGGAGGAATTTTAGGCATTGGTGCCTGCAACAGTTATGAACAGGCTGAAAGAATTTTAGAAGACGTAATTAAAAATGTTCCTTTGCCTGAATATACAATCACCCGCACTGAAAAAGGCAGAACCCCTTACACAAGACCCCCTTATTCACACGTAACAGATAATTTTATAGTTACAGGCGATGCAGGATGCCTTACAAAGCCTAACAACGGTGAAGGTGTTACAAGCAGTATGGTCCATATGGAAATTGCCGCAGACGTGTTGGGAGATGCTCTGAAAGCAAATGATTTAAGCGAGAAAAATCTCTGGAAAATCAATAAGATTTATAACGTTAAGCAAGGTGCTGACTTTGCAAGTACAAGGGCATTGCTTACAAAGGTTGTAAAAGCAACAAACGATGAATTTGAATTCATCTTCGAAAAAGCACACGATGTGCTGCAGTCTTTCCTTGATGGTGCTGCAGACGGTCCTGAAATCAAACTCCCCATCCCTGCTCTTATTAAAGCGGTAAGCAAAATCGTTGGCGGAATTTTCAGGAAGAAGGTTTCAACTGCAACACTTAAATCTGCACTTGAGGGTGTTACTCTTTCAGGCAAACTCAAAAAGCATTATCTCTGTTTCCCTGAAACACCTGACGGATATTCACAGTGGAAAGAAAAAGCCGATGAACTCTGGAGAAAAGTCGGCAAAATGCAATAAGTCAATAATCGGACTTTGTGTCCGACCGAAAGGAGAAATATAAAATGAACGACAAATTACTTGCTTTGGGTAAAAAAGTTCTTGCAGTACTTTTATCAATTCTCATTCCCGTACTTGCTTGTGTAATTTCTTTTGACCCTCTTGCAAAATACGACCCTCAGGTTAAATCTGCCCTTGAAAAAACAGGCGGTGTTGTAAAAGGCGTGTGCCACGCTGACCCTGATTACGAACTTATCAAAGAAGCCGGCATCAGTTGGACAAGAAAAGACATTCCCTTCCTTTACGACCATGAAGGCAACATCAGCCAGAACTATCTTGAATGGAAAGCAGAAATGCAGGCTTATGCTGATAACGGAATTAAAATTTTCGCTATCACACCTTATCCCTATAAATTCCTTGAATACGGCATTGACCCCAGAACTCCCGAAGGCAAACTGAAGGTTCAGGAAACTGCAAAATACTATGTTGAAGACCTTAAAGACATTGTAGGTATTTTCCAGGTTACAAACGAAATGGGTATTGACCGTTTCACAAAACCTCTTACAATCGACGAAGCCGCTGACTATATCGCATGCCAACTTGAAGTTATGGATCCCCTTTGCGAAAAGTATGACATTCTTCTCGGATACAACATCGCAAACTTTGAACTTCCCTTCAAGATGCTCAAATACAACGATTATCTTGACTACGTAGGTCTTGACCTTTATCTCGGTTGTTTCGAAGATATTCTCCATGAAATCGATACTTTTGTAGCTCTTGCAGGTCTTGTTCACCTTATTACAAGAAAGCCCATCATCTACTGTGAATTCGGTTATATGGGTTATGGTGAACCGAAAACACCTGAAGAAAAAGTAGCAGTTTTACAGAAATACGGCTACAACAGCGAATCAGAAGCAACTGCAGATATGGACAATTTCATTCAGAAACTTCCTGAAGATATGAAAGAAGAAATTCTTGAACTCTATCCTGATTATACCGCTGAACAGTATGCCAATATAATTTTCCGCGGTGAATACAAAAACCACTTCTACACATCACTTCCCGAAGGCTACTACCTTGACGGTTACACACATACTCCTGAAGGACAGGCAAAATTCTTCGGTGACCTTATTCCCAAACTCCTTAAAAAGGATTACATCATCGGTACAGTTATTTACTGTTGGGGCGACAGCGATTCATGCTACGTTTGCGGACAGTCTGACTGCCCTGTTGAAACAGGCTGGGGACTTGTAGACGGTCAGGGACAGCCCAAACCCTCATACTATGCAGTACAAAAAGCTTTTGCAGAATCAGGCAGATAAAAACTACATAAACCAAAACAAAGTGGCTGATGAAAACATCAGCCACTTTTATTTTTTATATACTTTATTTTGTTTTCGACCATGTTGCAGGCATCACTGCAATAATAAGGGGGAAAATTTCAAGTCTGCCAAGGAGCATTGCAATAGTAAGAATTACCTTTGAAAAAACTGAATAATCAGCAAAACTACCCATAGGACCAACCATACCAAATCCGGGACCTATATTATTAAAGCACGCTGTTACTGCACTGAAATTCGTTTCAAAATCAAAATTATCAAAAAATGATATCGCAAGGAAAATAACTACATAACAAACAATGTAAATTGAAAGATAAACAGCAACTCCGTTTGTTGTTGATTCTTCCAATCTCTTGCCTTCAAAATTTACCACTTTAACTGCACGAGGGTGAACAAGACGCTTGATTTCGCTTTTTATTTTTTTGACCAGAATGATAACTCGTGTCAGTTTGAATCCGCCTGCAGTTGAACCGGCACATGCACCACTCAGTGTCAGGGCAAATAAAATTGCTTTAGAGAAAGATGGCCACAAATTAAAGTCTGTTGTTGAATAGCCTGTGGTAGTCATAACCGAAGCGACCTGAAAAGATGCATGTTTTATTGTCTCATAAACACCGTCATACATCTGATAAACATTAAATGATATTGCAACAATGGCAACGACAACAACACCTATATACGTCCATAATTCCGTGCTTTTAAGCACAGGTTTGAAGTGCTTTATAAGGAGAAGATAATAAACATTGAAATTCACACCAAATAAAAGCATAAACACAGTAATTACCCACTGGACATAATCACTGTAACCACCAATACTGTCAGCCTTGATTCCAAATCCGCCTGTGCCGGCTGTGCCTAAAGAATGAACAATACTTTCAAATAAGCTCATGTCTCCTGCTACAAGAAAAATCATCTCTATCACAGTAAGTGCAATATATATCAGATATAATATTTTAGCAGTATCTCTCATTTTCGGAACAAGTTTGCCTTTAACAGGTCCCGGCACTTCAGCACGCATAATATGGATTGAGCGTTTTGAAACATTGGGTACAATCGCCATTATGAAAACAAGAACACCCATACCGCCAATCCAGTGAGTAAGGCTTCGCCAGAAAAGAAGACCTTTACTCATACTTTCAACGTCAGTTAAGATTGATGCACCGGTAGTGGTAAAGCCACTTACCGTTTCAAAAAGTGCATCTACATAACTTGGAATTTCTCCGCTGAGAGTAAACGGAAGCGCACCTATAAAAGATAAGAGTATCCACGATAAAAAAACTGTCAGGAAACCTTCTTTTGCATAAATAACTTCATTTTTTGTTTTTCCGAACAAAACAAGGGCCGTTCCGATTATTGCAGAAATTACTATAGTTATTAAAAAAGGTATTGCACAATCTTCTTCGTATATTAATGAAATTATGAAGGGTATAATAAGAATCAATGACTCTGCACACACAATTTTACCTGCTGTGCCAAACACCATTTTACGGTTCATAACCTTTTACCCCCATTCGATAATGTCTGCCAGGTTGCTGATACGATCACCTGTTGAAAGAACAACAACTTTGTCACCGTCTTTTATAATATCATCGCCGTCAGGGATAATAATGGTTTTCTTTTCTCTTATAATACCGGCAATCAATATATTCTTCTTGAAATTAATATCTTTAAGAGGAATATCTATGATTTCACAATCTGATCTGACATTAAATTCAAGCGCTTCTGCCTTGCCATCCATAAGTTTATACATCGTTTCAACACTGCTACCCATTGAATTTTCAAGAGCACGTGCGTATCTTACAACAATATCTGTTGTTGCATATTTAGGCGAAATAATTGTTTCAATCCCTAAATTCTCTGCCATTGTAACAAAGTCGTTGCGATTAACCTTGGCAATAACTTTAGGAATATTTTTTGACGAAGCAAAATATGACAAAAGAATGTTTTCTTCATCCATACCCGTAAGTGAAACAAATGCATCCATAGAATCAAGCCCTTCTTCTTCCAGAAGTTCTTCCTTCGCTGCGTCACCATGAATAACATCCACCTTCTGCAGAAGTTCAGATAATTCCTCGCATTTCTGGAGATTTGAATCAATCACTTTAACTGAACAACCTATGCCCAAAAGCATTTTCGCAAGATAATAAGCTGTTCTGCTCGCACCTACAATCATAACATTCTTCGACTGTTTTTGCAGAATACCTAAACTTTTAAGAAGTTTCTGTATTTCAATGGGGTCAGCGGTAATGCCGACTTTATCCCCTGCTTTCAACACAAAAGTACCATCAGGAATGTAAACCTGGTCACCTCTCTGAATAATACAAACGAGGAATTTGTATGAATATTTTTTTCTCATCTGCTCAAGCGCCATTCCGTCAAGGGGAGAATCCTGTCTGATTCTTATTTCAACCATTTCAAAGTTTCTGGCTGAAAAGTTTTCAATTTTGAGTGCCGAGGGGAATTTCAAAATATTAAAAATTTCACGTGCAGCAAGTTTTTCAGGGTTTACTGCCATTGATAAATTAAGGTGCTGTCGAAGAAGGCCAAGACTTCTATCGTTAAATTCAAGATTTCTTATTCTTGAAATGGTGTGTTTTGCGCCCATTCTTCTTGCAATAAAGCAACTCAACATATTAAGCTCGTCTGAACCGGTAAAGGCAGCAAACAAATCTGTGTGCTCAATATCGGCTTCTATGAGAATATCGCTGTCTGCACCATTACCGCAAAGTCCGATAACATCGTAAACATCCGTAATTTCATTGACTACTGCGGAATTATTGTCGATAACTGCCACGTCGTGACCTTCTGCAACAAGATTTGAAATAACAGCTCTGCCGATTTTTCCGCAACCTACAATTACAATTTTCATAATGCATCTCTTTTCAAACACTATTATTGTTTCTGTATTGTACTACTTTTTTCATAAAAAGTCTATAGTTTTCTTTCAAATAATAATTTAAATAAAAAATACCATACGTCGTTTTATGCTATCAATGATGTTAATTTTACGATAATCAATTAAGGCTTTGACTTCGGTCAGTTATTGGTACATATATAATTTATAATTTGGTGGGTATTCAAATTAACATCATGGGAGCTGAAGGGAAAATTCACATATCAAATTAAAACAGGGAATAACAAAAAGGCAGGAAGTAAATCTTCCTGCCTTTAAAATTTTTAAGGATTAATATGTTCCCATTGAACCGTCCTGCTTAAGTGTTGCATCCATATTTGCAAGAGATATCATAATTGAAACATCCATTGCATCGATGTAGCCATCTTTAAAGAGGTCAAGAACTTTGAGTTCAAGCACAGACGGGTCGTAACCTGAATTCACAACTTCTGTGATATGAGCAACGTCGTATGTATCGATAACTGCGTCACCGTTAGCATCACCAAATACGAGAACTGTGTATGTGCAGAGAATTTCACCTGTTTTTGTGCTTACAAACTGAATCATTGTACCTGTACCGAAACCGTTTCTTGTTTCGTAGATTTTGAGTTCAGCTGCGCCAACAAACTTGATAAGTTCTCTTGCATCCTCAGCCATTACGCCTTCTTCGAAGCCGTAGATATAGCCGTTTGCAATCACAAGATCTGTACCTTCAAGGTCAATAGTAAATACAAACTCAAGGTTTTCAGCAGCAGCAATGATTTCTGCAGTAACTGCATCAATAGCATTCTGTAATCTGATGCTTGTTTCGTCATTGTAGTTTGCAGCCTTACCGATAGCTGTTGTCAACGCATTTACTGTAGCTTGATCAAGCTGGTAGCCTGTTGCCATCATTTCAGAATATTTCACCTGAGCTGCTGCCTTTGCCTCTTTGAGAGCTGTAAGGTCAGCTTTTTTGAGTGTTGCTTCAAGTGCTGCAATTGCCAATCTGAGTTCTTCAGCAATCTGGTCAACATCAGCCTGATTGTTTTTCTTGAGATCCCAGTTGATATTATTGATGAGTTCCTGAACAGCCTTATGCTGATCTTCATCGTAATGGTCGATGGGCATCTGGCTGAACTGTGAGATAGCAGCGTTTACGGCTTTGTAATCAGCAGGAGCATATTCAAGATTTTCAATTAATTCAAGAAGTTCATCTGCTGCTGCATCAACTTCAGCCTGTCTGTCGATTGTGATGTTCATATTGAGAGCTGCCACATATGCATCAACTGTTGCAAGTGAAGCATAAAGATCTCTCTGAATATTGTTATACGTTATAAGTGCGTTATCAAGTTTTGTATAATCAGCTCTGACGTATGTAAGACCCTGAACCGCAACATTGATTGCTACGATAAATTCGTTAACTTCTGCCTGATGCTGAATATCAAGATCCCAATTAACTGCACTGATTGCGTTTTCAACCTTATCGATTGATTCCTGAGTGTAAGGATATGCACCGTTATTGTAAGCATATCTTGCGTTATTGATTGCTTCTTCAACCTTTGAGTAATCAGCAGGAAGGAGTTTAAGAGCTTCTACTGCTGCGTAGATTGCGTCAATCTGTGCCTGCATTTCTGTTGTCTGACGGCAGTTGAGATCCCAGTTTACAGCATTGATTGCATCTTTAACAATCTGGTAGTTGCTGTATTCTGATTCAACGTGGCCCTCTGCAAATGCGATGGCAACGTTTACTTTTGTGTAGTCAGCAGGAAGAAGATTTTCTTCTGCAGTTGCAAGGACTGCTCTGATTTCAGCTTCCATAGCGTCTACTTCTGCCTGTCTGTCTTTTGTATAACCTGCTTCAACCTTTGAAATTGCAAGGTCAAGAGCATCGATAAAGTCTTTATTGAAATCTGAAAGGGGTTCAAGAGCTTCTGCTTCTTCAATTGCAGCTCTTACGCCTGAGTAATCAGCTTCTGCAAGTGTGAGGCTTGAAATTGCTTCACGGATTGCTGCTGCATAACCGTCAACAATTTTCTGGTCGTTAAGTCTTACATTCCAGTCAACTGCAGCAATTGCTTCTTCAACTCTGTAGTAGTTAGCATAGTTATCTTTACCTACAACTGCTTCTGCTTCTTCTATTGCTTTATTTACTTCTGTGTAATCAGCAAGAACATATTCAAGGTTTTTAATAGCTTCACGGATTGCTGTTGCGTAACCGTCAACTGTTTCCTGCTCTACAATCTTTTTGCCATATACAACTGCATTGATAGCATCGTCAACGATTGAGAAGTTTGTGTATTCGTTTCTGTTATATTTGCCTGCATCGGCAATTGCATCTTCTACTTTTGAGTAGTCAGCGTCTCTGTAGTTTTCTTCAGTGAGCATTGCAAGTGCAGCAGTAAGGTCTGCTGTAATACCATCAACTACATCCTGTTTATCGAATGTTGTACCGTAGTCGATTGTTGCAACAACATTTTTGATTGCTTCAACGATTTCGGGTTTGTAAAGAGCGAGAACTTCTTCTGCAGGAATCTGTTCTACAACTGCGTTGAGTGCTGTGAAATCAGCCTTAACTTTTTCAAGACCTTCGTATGCATCATTAATGAGCTTGATAAGTCTGTTCATTTCGTTAAGGTGAGCATATGTCTTTCTGTCTGCGCCTGTGTAGTTTGCCTGAGATTTTGCAAGGAAGGTGTAACCTTCAACGCGAAGTGAAGACCATGCGTTGTATGATTCAGCAACGTATTTTGACTGCTCATATTCAGGAGTTTTTGCGAGAACTTTCTGAAGTTCTGTTGTGTCAAGAAGACGGTAGTTTGCAAGGATTCCGGCTGTTTCTGCAAGTTTATCTGTAGCAGCATCAACTTCAGCCTGTTTATCGATTGTATAACCTTTTACAGCGTTTGCCTGTTTGTAAGCAGCTTCAAATGCTGTCCATGCTTCATCAAAGCCTTCCATTGCTGTAAGGAGTTTGCCTGAATCATACTCTGTGTAGATTGAATCAGCTGCTTCAATCTGTTCATTAAGAGCGATTGTGTTAGCCTGAACATATTTAAGGTTAATCTTTGCAGAAACGATAGCATTGAGAGCTTCGTTAATCTTGCTCTGCTCGTTTGCCTTTAATGAGCGTGAAAGTGCTTTTGCGTTGTTTACTGCACCATCATAAGCTGCCCATGTTGTGTTTGTATAGTCTGATGATTTTTTACCTGCATGTTCTGAAATAGCTAAATCAAGATATGTATAAATGGCGTCGGAGTATGTAAGGTTTGCAACCATAGACTTGATAGTTGCTGTGTAATTATCAACTGTAGGCTGGTCGTATCTGTAAAGATTCATATTACATGAATTTTTGTAGTTTACAACTGCATCTGTTGATGACTGAACATAAAGACGGAGTGTTGTTGAGCCGAGAGATGTGCCACCGTCATAAGTTCTTACTGTTACAGTATTGTCTTTAACTGCTGCGAAAGCATTGTAAGCTTCGTTGAGAGCAGTATAGTCAGCTTTAACGGGAGAAAGACCTGCTTTAGCCTGTGCCATAAGTTCACCTGCTGCTGCCTGGTCAACATAGTTACAAGCTACCTTGAAGGCATTGTTAGGTCCGGGGATTGCCATAGCACAGATAGCTGTATATTCAAGAATATCACGGTAGGAATTCCATGAATCAGCTGTGTAGTAGCTCTTTTCACGGCCTTCGCCAAGGTACTGATTCAGAATATTCTGCGCAGCATTTTTCTGTGCGTCTGCTCTGTAGTACATTTCAACATTCTGGTGAAGGCTACCGTCGTAGTAAAGCTTGAAGTTGAAGTAACCGTTAGGCATTGAGTTCATTTCAAACCATGTTGTTGTAACGTCACCTGAACCGTACATTTCAACGTAATCCCAGTGAAGATTTCTCAAGGTGATAGTGTTGGGAGCAGTACCTTCAATAGTGAAGTATTTATCCACTGAACTGGCACCTGCGATAGCATTTGATGATGTTTCCTGGTTAGAAGTCAGAACAATGCTGGGTGTCTGAACATAAAGTGAGTTAATACTATCGAAATGACCGAAATAGTAACGGTCGCCGGGTTTTGAGGGCTCAGATGAGTTTGTGCCCAAAGCACCTGTCTGCTGGCCGTTAGCTGAAACTACGCCATAGCCGTAGCCTGTCATACCTGCATATTTAACGGTTCCGTTTGAATCAAGAAGGTCATAGTTACATTCATAACGGATAAGACCTGCAAGACCCGCACCGATAGTACCTGTTACGTTGAAGTTCTGTCCGCCTGTACCGATAACCTTACCGATTGCAGATGAATCAACGTTAACAGTTGCGATTGTAGAGCTTTCATCCTGAGTGAATCTGATTACGGCTGAAATTGAATTCACCTTAATCTGATAACCTGAGGCTTTACTCTTGATAGTAATAGAGGTGCTGAATGAAGTACCTGTGGGGTTTGAGTTCTGCACAAGGCTGAACGCATTGATACCTTCAACACCGCCTCCTGCTGCACCCGCAGAAGCAACGATTGATCCGAATCCGATAGAAACGGACGTCATCATCACTGCAATTACGAGCAAGAGAGATAACAATTTCTTTTTCATAACATACTCCGCCTTTCGATATAGTTTTAATGAAAAATAAATTTTGAAATAGTTTGTAGATTTTATCTTTTTAGTGAAATTCCCCTAAAAAAGGGTATACTAATCCACTTATAGATATAATCTCATAGTCATTATATAGCAAAATCAAATTTTAATCAAGTGGTTTGGTAAATTTTCTTGAAATTTTGTACAAAATAAATAAATACGCAGATTAGTTTTTATAACTGAAACCTGCGTATTTTTGTTTTAAGAATAATTATAATTTATTATAAAAAACTACCTATGGCCAATATGTTGACAGATTATTATAAATCTCACATCGGTGACAGCCCGAAAACAAGAATTTCAAAAGAATACTCAATTTCTTCAGGAGGAGAGGAAAGAAGTTTCTTTGTATCTTCTTCTGACGTTTTATAATAATACGGTGTCATCATAAACAAATTAAGTACATCTTCTGCATTTTCCATTTTCATAACACCATCAACATTTACTTTTTCAATGAAAGTAAAGTTTTCCATTTCGTACGGTTTTACTGAGTTTTTATAAGGCTCATCATAAACTGCTTTTTTCAGACTCCAGAGATGGTTTTCAGCAGGAATTACATATATAAAATAACCGTTTTTCTTTAAAACTCTTTCAAACTCACTTTCACAAAGGGGAGAAAAAACAGAATAACAGATATCTATACTTTCAGTTTCTATAGGAAGATGAAAAACACTTGCAGCAGCGGATTTGATTTTTTTGTCACATCTGGCAGTAATTTTCATAGCATCTTTTGAAATATCAACGGCAAACATCTCACAGTCAGGCAGAGATTCCGTAACACCTTTAGTGTAAAAGCCTTCCCCGCAGCCTGCATCGAGAACAACTGATTTTTCATAGGCATATTTTTTAATCACTTTGCAAAGTTCATCACGCAAAGGGATATAATAACCTTTTTCCAGAAAATCGTGTCTTGCTTTTACCATAATTTTGTTATCACCATGGTTACCTTTGGGGAGATTATTGGGAAGAAGATTTATATAACCGCTTTTCGCTTTATCAAAAGAATGTCTGTTTACACAAACTGCACCTTTTTCAAGTTCAGTCAGTTTTTCACCACAGACAGGACAAAGGAAGTATGCCATTCGTATCACCTCACTCATAATATTTAAAACCGTTTATGAATGTTTCAAAGGGGCCGATGTCTCCATCGTCCCCTGCTGTTTATTACATATCGTTTCTTATTAAATCTTCGTATGTTTCTGCTTTTATAACGATTCTTTCCTCATCACCATTAAGCATCACTACTGCCGGACGGGGATTTCTGTTATAGTTTGAAGACATAGAATAGTTATAAGCACCTGTTGAAAGCACAGCCATAATATCGCCTGTTTCAGGAGTCTGGATATACGTATCTTTCTGAATCATATCTCCGCTTTCACAGCACTTACCTGCGATTGTTGCGAGGAAATCTGCTTTCTCGTTTATTTTATTTGCAATAACTGCAGTATATTTTGACTGATAAAGAATGTATCTGGGGTTATCGCACATACCACCGTCAATCGAAACATAAGTTCTCACATCGGGAATAGTTTTGATTGCACCTACAGTATAAAGAGTAATGCCTGCTTCGGCAACAATTGATCTGCCCGGTTCAATAATTACAAATGGGGTTTTAAGATCATTTTTTGCACATTCTTCTTTAATAACTACAGAAACCCTCTTCATATATTCGCTGAAGGGTGCCGGTTTATGTTCCTCTATATATCTGATTCCGAAACCGCCGCCGATATCAAGCTCTTCAACCTCATAACCTGTTTCATCCTTGATATCTTTAATTATGCCCACCATAACTTTTGCCGCATGTTCAAAAGATGAAACCTCAAAAATCTGTGACCCGATATGACAATGAATACCTTTGAAATTGATTCCGTCTGAATCAAGTGCAGTTTTTATAGCCTGCATTGCATCACCGGTATCAATATCGAGACCGAATTTGGAGTCAACCTGACCTGTCATAATAAAAGAATGAGTTTCTGCTTCGATGCCGGGCTTCACTCTTACGATTACATTGACAACCGTACCTGTTTTTTCTGCAATATCCTTGAGCATTTCGAGTTCAAGAAGATTATCAACCATAATTCTGCCAACGCCGCTTTTTACTGCAAACTCGAGCTCGTCGTATGATTTATTACTTCCGTGAAAATATGCTTTTTCCATAGGGAAGCCTGCCTGCATTGCAGTATAGATCTCCCCGCCCGAAACAACATCAATGCCCATATTTTCCTCATTGATAATTTTATACATAGCTTTACACGAAAAAGCTTTTGATGCATAAATAACTCTGCCGTTTGAGTCGTAATTTTCATTCATTGATGTAACGAATTTACGGCAATTTTTTCTTATGAGAACTTCGTCCATAATATAAACAGGTGTTCTGTATTTTTTCGCAAGGTCAACTGTATCATGACCGCCGAATGTAAGGTGTCCTTTCTCGTTAACACCTAAACTTTCTGAAATAAACATTTTAATCTATCCTTTCCGCAACCGACTCGTCAATTACTTTTCTCAGTTCATCTCTGCCGTCACCGTTCAATGATGAAAAGGGAATAACTGCAACAGGATTGAATCCTTCAAGTTCTGTTTTTATTTCTTCAAGGCGTTTTGCGTATTCTGTTTTGTTGAGTTTATCGCTCTTCGTCATAACAACTGCAAAATTGAAATTGTTATGTGCAAGATATTCAATCATATTCACATCGTCTTTTGTGATGCTTCTTCTCATATCTGTAAGCACTACCACAAGTTTAATATTTCTACCCGATGCAAAATAGCCTTCCATTAAATCTGCCCAGCGTTTTTTCTCGTTGTCGGAAACTTTCGCATAGCCGTAACCGGGCAAATCGGTAAAATAAATATCGTCAACATTATAAAAATTGATTGTAACAGTTTTTCCGGGCACAGAACTTACACGTGCTAAACCCTTTCTGTTAAGAATTTTGTTGAGGAGAGAACTTTTACCTACATTTGAACGGCCTGCAAATGCAATTTCCGCCTTTGTTGACGGGGGCAACTGTTTGAATGTACCGTAAGATGCAGCATAATCTGATTTTTCAAATTTAAGCATTACTTCTCCTCCTTGATGTTATCGTTGTGTCTGATATAATTTTTCTTTCTGTTTCCTTTTTTACAGAAGTCTTCTTTTCTTTCTTTTCACAAAGTGCATTTTCAAAAACTGTTTCCAAACTGTTTGCAAGAACAAAACGTATATTTTCTTTCACAACATCTTCAACCTCATCAAGGTCTGATTTGTTTTCTTCAGGTATAATAACAGTTTTAACACCATGACGGTAGGCCGCCATTGTCTTTTCGCGCAAGCCGCCGATAGGAAGAACTTTACCTCTTAAGGAAATTTCACCTGTCATCGCAACATCGCAACGTACAGGAGTATCTGTAAGTGCAGAAAGAAGCGCTGTGGCAATTGTCACACCTGCAGAGGGACCGTCTTTAGGTACAGCACCTGCAGGAAAATGAAGATGAATGTCTTTTGTTTTATAAAAATCTTCGTCTATATCATATTCTTTTGTTTTTGAACGAATGAAGCTTACTGCCGCCTGTGCAGATTCTTTCATAACATCGCCGAGAGAGCCTGTAAGTTTGATTTCGCCTTTACCCTCAAGGACTGCAACTTCAACCTGTAACATTTCACCGCCCACACTTGTCCATGCAAGACCGTTCACAACACCGATTTCATTTTTATCTGAAAGCTTTTCGTCCTTGTATTTTCTGGAACCGAGCATTTCCTCAAGATCAGCGGGTTTAACAGTAACGCGTTTGTTTTCTTCGTCAAGTCTGAACGCAGTTTTTCTGCAGATTGCCGCAATCTGTTTTTCAAGACGACGTACTCCTGCTTCACGTGTATAACCGTCGATAATTTCGTGCAGAGCATTGTCAGTAATTCTCAGCAAATTTGCAGAAATACCATGTTCTTTACGCTGTTTGGGAAGAAGATGTTTTTTTGCAATATTGAATTTTTCTTCGTGAGTGTAACTGCCGAGTTCAATGACTTCCATTCTGTCAAGAAGTGGTGCAGGGATGGAATATTTATCATTTGCTGTTGTAATAAAAAGAACCTTACTTAAATCAAAAGGTACTTCAAGGTAATGGTCGCAGAAAGCAAAGTTCTGCTCTGCATCAAGCACCTCAAGAAGTGCAGATGACGGGTCGCCCTTATAATCGGAGCCTAATTTGTCAATTTCATCAAGAAGCATGAGAGGGTTTGAACTTTTTGCCTGCTCCATGGCTGCCATAATTCTGCCGGGCATGGAACCGATGTAGGTTTTTCTATGACCTCTTATTTCAGCTTCATCGTGGACACCACCAAGAGAAATTCTCACATATTTTCTACCCATGGCCTCTGCAACTGAACGTGCAACAGAGGTTTTACCCACACCGGGAGGGCCTACAAGGCAGATAATCTGCCCGTTTATATCAGGGTTGAGTTTTCTTACCGCCAGCATTTCAACAATTCGTTCTTTAACCTTTTTGAGTCCGTAATGGTCGCGGTCTAAAACTTTCTGTGCGTTTTTCAAATCAAGCTTATCTTCTGTCCTGATATTCCAGGGCATATTCAAAACTGTCATAAGATAAGAACGTGAAACTGTTGCCTCAGGTGATGTAGGTGACATTTTTTCAAGCCTTGAACATTCATCGAGAAGTTTTTTCTCATGTGCTTCTTCAAGACCAATTGCTCTTATTCTGTCACGGAATGAAAGAATTTCGTCTTCAACTGTTTTACCTTCGCCTAATTCTTCCGAGATTGCTCTCATCTGTTCACGGAGAAAATACTCTTTCTGATTTTTATCAATTCTCTCCTGAACAACTGACTGAATTTTTTCTTCAAGATTGAAAAGTTCAATTTCACTTTTAAGCATTACACAGCACTTCATAAGTCTGTTTGCAATGTTGAGTTCTTTGAGGATTTCATATCTCTGTTCATACTCAATCATAATATTTCCGGCAATATAATCAGCAAGTCTGCCGGGATTTTTTTCATCAATAACGCCGAGAAGAACATCAGGAGCAAGTCTTGGTGCTGCCTGAGCATATTCTTCAAAAATATCTTTAAGTTGACGTGTAAGTGCATTCACATAATCTTTTTCATCTTCTTTGATTTTATGGCTACGGGTAAGTTTTACAGATGCCTCAAGGTAAGGTTTCTGTGAAATCATCTCTGCAATTTCTGCTCTGTACATTCCGTTAACGGTTACACGGACATTATCTGAATTGGGGATTTTTGTAACCTGCTGAACTGAAGCCACAACACCGATTCTGAAAAGATCAGAGGGTGTGGGTTCCTCAATTGAAACGCTTTTCTGTGCAACAAGAAATATTTCACGGCCGTTTGCCATAGCTGCTTTAAGTGCTGCAATAGATTTTTTTCTACCTACTTCAAAGTGCAGTTTTTCTTCGGGGAAAATAACTAATCCCCTGAGTGCCACAACGGGCATTACATCAAATAATACGTTTTCCATAATCTTAATCCTCCACTATGAAGATATTATAAATGAAACAAGGCTTTTCGTCAATGATAATAATGCAGTAAATATTTGAATTACTGTAAAATAATTTGAAACTTTTAACGTAATTTTTACTTTTCCAACATTGACACTATGTCTTTCAGGTGGTATCATTTACAAGGTGATTAACAAATGAAAAATAAAAGTCTTCAGAATATTCTGGGTGCAACACTCGTTACTGTCTCCGGTATTCTGTGGGGGTCGATCGGACTTTTTATAAGACCTTTTTCCGCTGACCTTTCTTCAATGCAGATTGTTACTGCCAGAGCCTCACTGACCACACTCATAATGCTTATATTTCTGCTGATTTTCAAAAGAAATCTTTTGAAAATAAAGCTGCGTGATATCTGGTGTTTTATCGGCACAGGTCTTTGCAGTATTGTTTTTTTCAATTACTGTTACTTCAGGTGTATGAACATCACATCACTTTCAGTTGCGGCAATTCTTTTATACACTGCACCTGCTATAGTAATGCTGATTTCAGCAGTAGTTTTTAAAGAGAAAATTACGGTACAAAAAATAAGTGCACTACTCCTTGCCATGCTGGGTTGTGCATTGGTCAGCGGTATAGCAGGAACAAACACATCTATTTCCGCAGAAGGAATTTTAACAGGTCTCGGTGCAGGTCTTGGTTATGCTCTTTATTCAATTTTTTCAAGAGCAGCTCTTAATAAAGAGTATAATTCACTTACAATAACTTTTTACACTTTCCTTGTTGCAACAGTTGCTCTGATACCTGTAACTGATTGGAGTATTATGACCTCTGTCATTTTTAAAAGCGGAAAAGATTTTGGAATTTACATTCTTTTTGCACTGACCAGCACCGTCATCCCTTACATCCTTTATACATATGGTCTTAAGAAACTCACCCCTGCAAAAGCATCAATAATTGCATCCATCGAACCCATTTCAGCAACAATTATCGGATTTATCTTTTTTAATGAAAGACCGTCACTCACTGCTTTTCTCGCAATAGGCTGTATCCTTTTTTCAATTATACTGCTTGCAATAAATAAAGATAAAAAATAATCTGAACACACAAAAATAAATTTCCAAAACGTGATCTATTGTGATTAATAAAACTCAATAAAAATCAGAGGCAGATACCAACACGGTATCTGCCTCTTTTTTCAGGAATTAAATATTAAGTTTAAGTTCCTTGTGTGAGAATCAAAGACCAAGGTCAAAGATTACGTTGTATTCGTAAACTGTGCCGTCTGCAAGTGTTACTACCATTGTACCTTCTACATTTGCTGTATTAGATGTC
>JAZQWT010000125.1:0-3728 GCA_045632485.1 Acutalibacteraceae bacterium | reverse complement strand
CTGCTACCTTGACGGTCTTGCAACTCAGGGTTATCCTGCAATGGGTTATTCAATACTTTATGAATTCGGTATTTTCAAACAGCTTATTGTTGACGGCTGGCAGAACGAACTTCCCGATAACTGGCTTCCCGGTGGTGAAGTATGGCTTGTACAGAGAGATTCTTCATCTGTAAATATCGACTTCGGCGGTGATGTTATCGATACATGGGATAACCAGTACCACCACGTTGAAATTGTAAATTCAACTAAAATAAAAGCTGTACCTTACGATATGTACGTTGCAGGTAAAGACGGAAAAGGTATCAGTATTTTAAGACTCTGGTCTGCAAAAGCACCCGGAATCAATATGAAAGAATTCAACAACGGTAACTATCTCCAGGCTGTTGAACAAAACGCTATGGCTGAAGTTATCAGTAAAGTTCTCTACCCTGAGGACAAACATCCCGAAGGAAAAAGCTTAAGACTTAAACAGCAGTATTTCTTCGTTTCTGCATCAATTCAGGATATTATCAGACGTCATTTAAGAAAATACGGTACTCTTGACAATCTTCATGAAAAAGTTGCAGTTCACATCAACGATACACATCCCACACTTGCAATTCCCGAAATTATGCGTATTCTTCTCGATGAATGCGGATATGGCTGGGACGATGCATGGAACATCGTTACAAAAACTGTTGCTTATACAAACCATACAGTTATGAAAGAAGCTCTCGAATGCTGGCCTGTAGGTCTTTTCAGAATGCTTCTTCCCAGAATTTATCAGATTGTTAAAGAAATTGACAACCGCTACCGTTCATTCATCTGGAATTCAACAGGGGACGCAAATAAGGTTGAAGAAATGGCAGTTGTTTCAGGTGATGAAGCAGTTGTGAGAATGGCTAACCTTTGTGTTGCAGCAAGCCACAGTGTTAACGGCGTTTCTTCACTTCACAGTCAGATTCTTAAAGACACTGTTTTTAACAGCTTCTATAACATCACTCCCGATAAATTCAAAAACGTTACTAACGGTATTGCTCACAGACGTTGGCTCTGTCAGTCTAACCCCAGACTCTGCACACTTCTTAATGACCTTATCGGTGACGGATATGTTTATAACGGAGAAGAGCTTGAAAAACTGAGAAAATATGCGGACGATTCTTCAGTCCTTGAAGAACTTTCAAAAATCAAAACTCAGAACAAAGCAGATTTTGCAAAACTCATCAAACAGACAAACGGAATTATCGTTGACCCCAACTCTGTTTTCGATGTGCAGGTAAAACGTCTCCACGAATACAAACGTCAGCATCTTAATGCTTTCAACATTCTCTCAAGATATCTTGCTATCAAGGCAAATCCTGATGCAAACTGGGTACCGAGAACTTATATCTTCGGTGCAAAAGCTGCTCCCGGATATGAAATGGCAAAGAGAATTATCAATTTCATCCACGCTCTTGCAGATGTTATCAATAACGATGCATCTATCAAAGGTCTTCTCAAAGTTGTTTATATGCAGGAATACAATGTAACAATGGCTGAAAGACTTATGCCTGCTGCTGATATCAGCGAACAGATTTCACTCTGCGGTACAGAGGCAAGCGGTACAGGTAATATGAAGCTTATGATAAACGGTGCAATCACAATGGGTACACTTGACGGTGCAAACGTTGAAATAAATCAGGCTGTAGGCGATGAAAATATGTTCCTCTTCGGTATGAGAACTGAAGAAGTAAGAAAACTCCAGAAGGAAGGCTATGTTCCCATGAACTACTATCAGAACAATGCCGAACTTCACGCAGTTATCGACTATATCCTCGGAGGTATTAACGGTAAGAATTTCCCCGAAATTGCATCAACAATTCTTCATCACGACCCCTATATGGTTCTTGCTGATTTTGCTGATTATTCAAAAGCACAAAAACTGTCTGATGCAGTATGGCAGGATAAAGAAAAGTGGAACAAGATGTCACTTGAAAACATCGCAGGTGCAGGTATATTCGCTGCTGACAGAGCAATCAACGAATATGCTAAAAACATTTGGAATGCACACAGCGCATTTTAAAAGATAATTATATGTCAGACTTTTCATTAAAAACATCTCCTCATAATTTTTATGAGGAGATGTTTTTATTTTATTTGCTTAAAAGACAAAGAAAATCGGGAAGTACTTTTTAAAGTACTTCCCGATAGTATTCTGTTTTCTTTCCTTAGCAACCCTGCGCCATCACAGGGGGCTTTTTATTCTTCCGCAGGAAGATTTACCATAATTGCAAGTTCATCGAGCTGTTCTTTATCAATAACTGAAGGACAGTCTGTCATAGGTTCACTTGCATTCTGAACTTTCGGATATGCGATAACATCGCGGAGAGTTTCTGTGCGGAGCATCTGCATAACAAGTCTGTCAAGACCGATACCCATACCACCGTGAGGAGGTGCACCATATTTGAAAGCATCTGTAAGATAACCGAATTTTGCATGTGATTCTTCTTCGCTTAAACCAAGAAGTCTGAACATTCTGTTCTGTAAATCAGGATCAGTAATTCTGATTGAACCACTTGAAAGTTCGATACCGTTGAGAACAAGGTCATAAGCCTTTGCTCTTACATTTGCTTTATCTGTTTCAAGATAATCAAGACACTCATCCATAGGTGATGTGAAAGGATGGTGCATTGCAACCCACTGCTGGCTGTCTTCATCCCAATCGAAGAAGGGGTATTCGATAATCCAGAGAAGATTGAATTTTGATTTATCAATAATATCAAGATTCTTTGCAACTTCACAACGGAGCGCACCGAGAACTGAAAGAACGATTGAGTTCTTTGTATCACCAACAATAAGAATAACGTCACCGTTTTCAGCTGCGCATTTTTCTTTGATTGCAGCCATTTCATCTTCTGTCATAAATTTAGCGAATGAAGATGCAACTGTGCCGTCTTCTGCGATTCTTGCCCACGCAAGGCCTTTAGCACCGATACCGCGGACAAATTCTGTAAGCTTGTCAACTTCTTTTCTTGTAAGAACATTAAATGCATTTTTTGCAGTAATTGCTCTTACTGAACCACCTGCCTGAAGTGCAGAAGTAAATACACCGAAACCACAGTCTTTTACAGTTTCACTCAGGTCAACAAGTTCCATTTCAAAACGTGTATCAGGCTTATCGCTACCGTAACGCTCCATTGCCTCCTTGTAAGTAAGACGGGGGATAGGAGCTTCTATATCAACATCGATTGCTTCTTTGAAAACTCTCTTGATATATCCTTCACCAATTGAAAGTACATCTTCCATATCTACGAATGACATTTCAAAGTCAATCTGTGTAAATTCAGGCTGTCTGTCAGCACGCAAGTCTTCGTCACGGAAGCAACGTGCAATCTGCATATATCTGTCGAAACCTGCAACCATTGAAAGCTGTTTATAAAGCTGAGGAGACTGGGGGAGAGCATAGAAAGTGCCCTTGTGAATTCTGCTGGGAACAAGGAAGTCACGTGCTCCTTCCGGAGTTGATTTGATAAGCATCGGAGTTTCAATTTCGATAAATCCGTTTTCATCGAAATAATCGCGGGTTACTTTGGCAATCTTATGGCGCATTAAAATATTGTTTTGCAAGGTTGCTCTTCTCAAATCGAGATAACGATATTTTAAGCGAAGTTCTTCTTTTGCCGCTGTGTCATCAAGAATTTCAAATGGTGTTGTTTCGGCCGCGCCCAAGATTTTAAGGCAATCAACCTCAACCTCTATCTCACCTGTTG
>JAZQWT010000124.1:0-40674 GCA_045632485.1 Acutalibacteraceae bacterium | reverse complement strand
TTATCAATTCTTGCGGAGCATTTTTCAAGGAGATTCAGAGGATAACCTGCCGAATTCCATCCGCATGAAATAAGCCCTCCCTGAAAAAGCATCTCTTCATAAACTGTTTTTGATGTTCTGTAGCAGAATACGGGATTTTCTTCCGCCTGATAGAATATATCGCAATATTTTTTCATATAATCACTTCCGTTTCGGGGTTAATTTAAGGTTATCATACAGGTAGGGAAAAGTCAATGAATTTACTTTACTTTTAAGGTATATTATGGTAATATGAAAAAAGAGAAGGCTCGTATTAAAATATAAAAAGGAGAATGTGTTATGAAAAAAATATTTGCGGTGTTGCTGGCGTTTTTAATGTTGGTTCCTTTATTTACCATGCAGAGCTTTGCTTTTGGCGAAGATGTCTGGAGTGATTTTGAAAAAGACGGCATATATTATATCCTGATAGATGAAGAGGAAGCTTATGTTATGTCTTATGAAGGACAGGAAGAAGAAAGTGAGCCTGAAGAAATTGTGATTCCTGAAACTGTGAAGCATAAGAGAAACACATATACTGTTACAGGTGTTATGGATGAAGCTTTTGTTGAATCTCATTTTTCAAAAATAACATTGCCTGCAACAATTGAATATATCGGGTCAAATGCTTTCTGGGGCAGTGCAATGCTTGAGGAAGTTGTGATTCCTGAAACCTGCGAAATTGTATATTTCGGTGTGGATGTTTTCACAGGCGCACCTGCTGAAGGTAAATTTTTCGAAAAAGATATAAACTTAATCGGTAAGAACGTTCTTTATTCCTATATGTCAGCGGAAAAAGAGTTTGCGATTCCCGATTATATCACAATTCTTGCACCCGGTTGTTTTATGTTTTCAGGAATTGAAAAAATAACATTCAACGATAATATTACTGAAATCCCGCAACGTGCTTTCTACGGATGCCGTAATCTGAAAGAAATTGAAATTCCTGACGGTGTTACATATCTTTATGATTCCGCGTTCAGGGATTGCATTAATCTTGAAAAAGTAACACTTGGTGCAGATGTTGAATTTATAAGCCTTGCCTGTTTTGCAGGTACAAAGATTGAAACAATTCATCTCGGTGCAGCAGTGCAGAGTGTTGCAGGTGCTTTCTATGGCTGTAACAACCTTAAAAATATTACTGTTGATGAAGACAATGAACAGCTTTATACAGACGATAACGCACTTTACTATTTCTATGAATACGATTTTCCGGAAGATTTCGATGTTGATTTTTCGGGAAAAGATGTAACACTTGAATACTATTTCGGTGCAAATACAGAAGAAAGCTATACTGTGGAAAGCGATGTAACCTATATCGGTGATTATGCTTTCTATAACTGCAGAACTCTTAAAAGCATTGACCTTTCAAACGCTGGTTTGGTGGGAACAAAGGCTTTTGCATACAGCACAATTGAGGAGGTTGTAATCGGAAATTGTGATTTCATCGGTGAATCGGCATTCAGTGGCTGTAAGAATCTTGAGAAAATTGATTTGAGTAGCGTGAGCACGGTAGATACAGCAGCTTTTGAAAACTGCACTAATCTTAAGGCTGTTACATTGGGCGATTATGTAAGTTATATCGGCGGACTTGCTTTCAGCAATACTGCAATTGAAAAGATTGAGATTTACGGTGATTATGCATACGTCGGGGAAGATTCTTTTAAATCCTGTAAAGAACTTAAAGAGGTTACCTTCGGTGATGGTGTATGGCATATCGGCTCAAACGTTCTTCGCTATTGCGATAATGTTGAAACTGTTTATATTTCAAAAACAGTTGATTTTTTTGATGAAAACGTATTTCAGAATTGTGAAGATGTAAAATTCCAGGTGATAAAAGGTTCAGACGGATATAAGTTAATAAAGAGTCTGGGTTACGATTTCGAGGTTGTAGGCAAGCTTACATTCTTTGAAAGCATAAGTGCATTCTTTGAAAGTGTTTTTGAATTCTTCTTCGGCTGGTTAATAGGTATGTAATCAAAAAAACACGGCAATCAACTCTCGTGGTTGGTTGCCGTTTTCTTTTACTGTTTTTTATCAGAATTATTTTGCCCGACACCGATTCCCCACACAATCTGTGAGAAAGGAGAGGGGAGTATGCCTGCGAGAAAGATAGTTGCGAATTTTTTTGTTTCTTCAGAATCAACAGAGAATATTTCTTTCTGAGTTTCATTCTCTGTGCTTATCAGCAGTCTTTCAGAGGTTGTGGACTGAACACGTAAAACCTCATTTTTTTCTCCGCTGATAACGTAGGAGGTTTCTTCATTTACGTTAATGATTCCTGTTACAAGTAGTGTAATACTGAGTATAACAGAGGTGAGAATCACGTATTTTCTGATAACAGATTGCATTTTTTACATCCTTTCGATTTTTATTCCGACAGCATTTCTGCCAGCACATTTCCTATAAGTCTGCCTGAATAAGCGGCTTCGTCAAGAGTATTTCCGTCGCTTCCCATTTCAAGCAGTATTGAGCATTTCGTTTTGTACATATTGTATTTTCTGTTGCAGAAAAACAACGGTCTCATAAGTGTGGGGTACATATCTTCTGCAGTTTTCTGCAGACGTAATGCGAAACGCAGATTGTATTCCCAGTCGGGGAAATCTGTAACGCCGTTTCCCTCACATCCTGTTATAATCATAATCTGTGCAGCTTTTTTACCGCCGATAGTGGTAACAGGTTTGACCTTTGTTGTTGATGAGGTCTGGATAGCGTCGCGATGAACGTCAAGCACTATCTGGATTGAGGGATGCTTTTTCAGATGTTCGTCAATTGCTTTTCCTGAACGGTCATATGCACCTGAATATTGACGGTCATAAATCTGCGTATCGTGGATAACACCGATTCCTGCCTGCTCAAGCTGACTTGCAATTTCTCTTCCTACACGAATCATATTTCGGTTTTCGTCTTCAGTGCGAGGTGAGAAAGCTTTAAGATAATCTGTTTTGTCAAGAATCTGATATGTTTCTGTGGTGTGAGTGTGGAAAATCAACACACTGATTTGGTCTTTATTTATTGGCTTAAGGGGTGATTCTGCCTTCAGTGTTTCGGCAATGTCAAAAGTTCTTCCTGTTGTGTTTTTGATAAGCACATTCCCGGCTTTCATATTGGAGGCAGATTCTCCGTATATCTGCGGGACTATTGTTCCTCCTTTTTCACTTTCGTCATAATTTTCTTTGGCAGAAACAATAAGCTTTTTTATATCCTGCGGAGTATATGCAAGGTTACTGATGTCAACCTCGTCAGATGAATCGTTGCGGTCAGAGTGAATTTTATTTTTGTTCGTTAAACTGTCAGTCAGCCTGAAGGAAAGGCTTTTATGCTTTTCCGACAGTGTGGTGGCAGGTATGAGATATCGTACACATGCTGATATGAAGCGGGTATTGCCGATTTCTGTTATCATTACAGTGCATATAACTACAACCATTACACAGGTTATAAAAAAGGGGAGAGATAGTTTTTGGAAGTCTTTGTTTTTCATACATATACCTTCTTTGTTATATCATCTTTATACAAGTATATTCCTTTTTTGCGTGGTTATGACACAAGAGAGAAGATGTCCTCAGGTGAAACTGACGGTTGAAGAGCACAGTTTATTGCCATAGATAAAAATTTTGAGGCGTGTTCAATAAGCAAATCAATCTCTTTTGGAGTGACCATCATTTTTTCGCTTTCGGGAAGAAAACAGTCAGGGCTGTTGCCTGATTTTTCGGCAATATCAGTAGCGAGTGTGACAGCATCCACAACGGTAGGTATGCCAATGCTTATAACCTTTGTGCCGAGAGTTGATTCGTCAATACGTTTTCTCTTGTTTCCTACACCTGAGCCGGGGCTGATTCCCGTATCGCAAATCTGAATTGTTGTGCCCAGATGAGAAAGACTGCGTGAAGCAAGGGCATCAATAACAATTACCGCAGACGGCTTAATGTTGTCCGTTACACCGCGGATAATTTCACCTGTTTCAATGCCTGTCTGACCTAAAACACCGGGCGAAACGGAAGCAACGGGACGGAGATTTTCAAGGCCGGGGATTCTGGCAAGCTCACGGAAAATATGACGTGTTGCCAGAATGTGTGACGTGACTTTAGGACCTAATGCGTCAGGTGTAATCTGCATATTACCAAGTCCTGCTACAAGCACCGTGCCGTCATCAGGCAGAAAAGAACTGATTTCTTTTGTGAGAATTGCAAGTTCATCTTTGTCAAGCTCATTGCCCAGAGAAAATGAGGGCATATGCACGGTAACGTATTTTCCTTTCGGCTTTGACAGCATCTGAGCCCCTTCGTCCGTGTCTACCGTAATACGTGTTACCTTCACTTTTTCAAAGTTTTCCGTTTCCGTAGAGATGCCGTTTATGCTTTGTGCGCCTGAAATTTCCTGCCTTTCAAGGGCAAGGTCTGTGTGGAAATTCATAGTTTCACTTCCTTTTTTTGCTTATAATTATATTATTGTTATATATTTCGTAAAAAAAACAGTTTTTTTTAAGATTTCTCTTGCATTTTTTGAAAAAAAGTGCTATCATATCTACCTGTGCAGACAAATTACAAGGAGGTGCAACTGTAATGCCGAATATTAAGTCCGCAAAAAAACGTGTTATCGTTACAAAAACAAAGACAGCTCGTAACAAAGCAAGAAACTCAGCTCTTAAAACAGCTATCAAAAAGGCTAATGCTGCTATTGCTGCAAACGCTGCTGATAAAGACGTTCTTGTAAAAGACGCTATCAAAAAGATTGACCAGGCTGAAGTTAAAGGTCTTCTTCACAAGAATAATGCTGCAAGAAAGAAATCAGCTCTCGCAAAGAAAGTTAATGGCTAATTGCTAATTAAAGCTTTAAAGGCTACCTTATATAAGGTAGCCTTTTGCTTTTGTATAATAAAATAAACCCCGATATATCGTAGTGTATATCGGGGCTGCTTTTAAAATATTTCGTCTATTACTTTGTTTTCTTCTGCTGAACGGAAAATGTTTTCGATGAGTTTTAGAAGTCGTCTTTGCTGTGCGTGGGTAACGATAGGCTCTGCCTTACCCTGGAGAACATCAAGGATATTATTATAATATTCGGTCCAGTTACCGTCTTCGATTTCCATAACGTAATCGTTTATACTGTCGTCAGTTCTCGGAGCCATTGTTTTTGTAAGACCAACACCTGCAACAACAGGAACGGCATCTTTATTTTCCCAGTCAGTAACCATACTGATTTTTCCGTTGAAATCCCAATCGTTGATTGAAGCGGAACCGTTTTCACCAAGCACATACCAGAGGGGAAGGCTGATGAAATTATTTGTTGAAACTTCAATAATCCATTCGGCATCATTGTCAAATTTAATGAAAGCTGTAAATCCGTCGTCAACCTCATCGTTTGAAATGTGGGTCAGGGTTGAGTAAATTGAAATAACTTTACTCTCGCCCATCATTATAAGCATCTGGTCAAGAAGATGTACACCCCAATCGTAAAGCATACCGCCGCCGGGCTGTCTGTTACGCCAATCTCCGGGCACACCGCGTGAACCGTGAACTCTGTGCTCAAAGCGGAAAAGTCTGCCTAACTTGTTTGTATCGTAAATTTTCTTGATTGTGAGGTAATCAGGGTCCCAACGTCTGTTCTGATGAACTGTGAAAAGTTTACCTGTTCTTTCCGAGCATTTTATCATTTCATCAAGTTCTTCGGAAGACATTGTAACGGGCTTTTCTGAAATTACTGCTTTTCCTGCTTCCATAGCACGGATTGCATAATCTTTATGAAATTCGTTAGGAGTAGCAATAGTGATAAAGTCAATTCTGTCATCGTTCAGAAGTTCATCTGCGCTGCTGAAAGCGTGAAGCCCTTTTTCTTCTGCAATTTTACATCTTTCAGGGTTTATGTCATATGTGCCGATAATTTCCACATCGTCACGCAGGCTTAATTTTTCAAAATGGTAGTTACCCATTCCGCCGTAGCCGATTAAACCCCAGCCAAATTTTTTATCTGCCATTTTTAACACCTCCGTGGCGTCATACCCACCACATTTCTCCGGTGCTCTGTGTGATAAGAACGTCTTTGAGCATCTCGACTGCTTTTGTAAGACCTTCATCCTGGCTCATAAGGCTATCTTCGTGTTCAATGCTGATTGCGTAATCGTAACCGACAAGGCGGAGATTACTGATAATATCTTTCCAGTAAGATGCATCGTTGCCGTAGCCCACACTGCGGAAAATCCATGAACGGTTGATTTCGTCACCGTAAGGCTTGTTATCAAGCACACCGTTTACTGCAGTGTTGTATTTGTCGATTTTTGTATCCTTTGCATGGAAGTGGAAAATAGCATCGCCTAATTTTCTGATAGCGGCAACAGGCTCCATTCCCTGCCAGATAAGGTGGCTGGGGTCAAAGTTTGCGCCGATTTCAGGACCTACTGCTTCGCGGAGTTTAAGGAGAGTTTCTGTGTTATAAACACAGAAGCCGGGGTGAAGTTCAAGAGCAATCTTGTTAACGCCGTGAGCCTTTGCGAATTCTACAAGATCTTTCCAGTAGGGGATAAGAACTTCGTTCCACTGCCATTCAAGGATTTCTCCGAAATCGTTAGGCCAGGGGCAAGTTACCCAGTTGGGGAATTTTGCACCTTCCCAGTCACCGGGACAGCCTGAGAATGTGTTAATCTGGTGAATGTCAAGCTTCTCTGCAAGGAGAATTGTATCACGGATAACTTTGTCGAAATCAGCAGCAATTTCCTTGTTGGGGTGAACAGGGTTGCCGTGACAGCTTAAGGCACTTATCTGTAAATCATATTTAGCTAAAGTTGCTTTGAATTCGTTTAAAGCATTTTCGTCGTTAAGGAGAATATCAGGGTTTGCATGAGCATTTCCGGGGTATCCGCCACAACCGATTTCTACCATTTCAATTCCCTTTGATTTGAAGTAAGCACAAGCCTCGTCAAAGGATTTATTGCTTAAAAGTGTTGTAAAAACGCCAAGTTTCATTTTCAAATTACCTCTTTATTAAAGATTAGCTTTGAAATAAGCCATGCTTCTTGTAATATCTTCAACGCCTGTGGGAACAGGGTCATCGTTTTCAAGCACAAGCCATTCGATGTCGATGTCTTTTGCTGCTTTGAAAACTGTGAGCAAATCGTTCTGACCTTCGCCGAGAGCGGTAGGCTTTCTGTCGATACCGTCTTTGATGTGGAGAAGAACGATCTTGTCTTTGTTTTCTGTGATGTATTTGTAGTTATCAGCACCACCGCAGAAGCTCCAGTAAGTGTCAACCTCAAGGAAAGCTGTGTCTGCAATTACGTCCATGCAATATCTGTCGCCGAACATAATTTCATATTCTTCAGTATGGTTGTGATAATAGAATTTAATACCGTCAGCTTCACCTTTCTTGTTAGCGAAAGCGTAAACATCGTTAAGGATTTTAACGTCTTCTTCAGTTGAATGAGGAGCACCGCCGATACCAACGTATTTCATACCGAGAACTTTTGCAATGCGGAGTGTTTCGTCGATTTTGTCTTCCTTGAAATCGTCAAGACCCATATGACAGCCTACTGCTGTAAGTCCGAGTTCGTCAAGCTTTGCCTTGATAACTTCGGGTTCAACGCCTGCAAAGCCTGCAAATTCAACGCCTTCAAAGCCGATTTCTTTTACTTTTTCAAGGATTTTAAGGAATCCTTCACCGTCTGTATAGTCATTTCTTAAAGAATAAAGTTGTACTGCTAATTTCATTTTAATACCTCCCGATTATGCAAGAAATACAGGTTTACCTGTTTTTGCTGATTCGTAAATTGCTTCAAGAATCTGTGTAACAACGATAGCCTGTTCAGGCTTTGTGTTAACTTCTGTATCGTTGATAATAGCGTCAATCCAAAGACGGGCTTCAACTTCAGAGCAATCCATTTTTTCACCGTCGTAGAAAGCAACACCGCCTACATCAAAGTCGGGTTCTTCGATAACCTGACGGTTGTTTTTAACATAGTTGAGTTTAAGACCGTCAAGCATATCAGCACCGCCCTTAGTACCACAGAGAGTTGTTGATGCTTCAATGGGGTTTCTGATATTGAGTGCCCAGCTTGATTCAAGAACGATAGTTGCACCGTTTTCCATAACAACAAAACCGAAAGCAGAATCTTCAACTGTGAATTTTTCAGGGTCCCAGTCGCCCCATGCGTTTGCTGTGCCTTTCTGCTGACCTAATTTTTTATATGTAGTACCTACAACCATTCTGGGTTTGTAGTTATCCATCATCCAGAGAGTAAGGTCAAGTGCGTGTGTGCCGATGTCGATAAGAGGTCCGCCGCCCTGTTCGTATTCGTTGAGGAAAACGCCCCATGTGGGAACAGCGCGTCTTCTTAATGCGTGAGCCTTTGCAAAATAAATTTCACCGAGCTCGCCGTTTTTGCAGCATTCCTTAAGGTAAATCGAATCAGACCTGCAACGTGACTGATAACCGATTGTGAGCTTTTTGCCTGTTCTCTGAGCAGCTTCAAGCATTTTCTTTGCTTCTTCGTAAGTTTTAGCCATAGGCTTTTCGCACATTACGTGTTTGCCTGCTTCGAGTGAATCAACAGTAATGAAGCTGTGTGAACGGTTAGGTGTACAAACGTGAACAACATCAATTGTTTCGTCTTTGAGAAGTTCTTTATAATCAGTATAAACTTTAGCATCGGGTGTGCCGAATTTTTTTGCTGCATTTACAGCTTTTTCTTCGATGATATCGCAGAAAGCAACCATTTCAACTTTGTCACTTATTTTCTGCAGTGAGGGCATATGTTTGCCGTTAGCGATACCGCCGCAGCCGATGATTCCGACTTTTAATTTCTTTTCCATTATCTAAAACCTCCAAAATTAAAAACCGTAAGGCTTTTATATTTGTCTTAATGATACCACAATGATATGATTTTTCAAGAGTTTTTTGAGAATTTTTACTAATTTTTTTATGTTTTATTGTTAGCGAATAATAAAAGTGGTATAATGTCGTGGGTGAAAATGATGAGAAGAATTGATTATACAATAGAAGAGGACTTCGACGGCGATAAAGTGTTGTGGTATCTTCGTGGTCAGGCAAAACTTTCTGCGAGACTCGTTGCGAGTTTAAAAACATTTCCCGAGGGAATACTTTTAAACGGAGAACATATCAGGACTATTGACAGAATTCATACAGGTGATGTGCTGACAGTCAACATTCCTGAAGGTGAGAGCACAGCTGAAGCTCGTGACGGAGAACTTGATATAATTTACGAAGATGATGATATTCTCATAATAAACAAAAGCCCCTTTATTGCGGTTCACCCCACACACAACCATCAGGGAGATACGCTTGCCAATGTTGTAACGGGTTATCTTCAGAAGAAAAATAAGGATTCTGTTTTCAGAGCAGTAGGCAGTCTTGACAAAGGCACGTCAGGACTTATGATGATTGCTCTTAACGGTTATGCTGCTTCAAGGCTTTCGGAAAACGGTACACAGAAGGAATATATCGCAATTACAGAAGGCGTTTTTACTGAAAGCGGGACAATTGATAAGCCCATTTATCGTCCGGACCCTATGAAAACTCTGCGTGCAGTAGGGGATGAGGGGGACAGAGCGGTCACACATTATACAGTTGAGGCACACAATGATAAAAGGTCTGTTCTTCGCGTGAAGCTGGAAACAGGCAGAACACACCAGATAAGAGTTCATTTTGCGTCTCTCGGTACACCTCTTACAGGTGACGATATGTACGGCAAAGCAGATGAAGAAATCAGACGTCATGCCCTCCATTGTGAAAAAATGACTTTCACTCATCCTGTTACCGGAAAAAGCATTTGTGTTACTGCTCCTTTATGGGAAGATATGGAAAAAATAAAAGAAAAAATTGTCGCAGAATCTTGATTTGCCCTGCTTTTCATTACACAATATGTAGTTTAAATACAAAATAGTTACAAATATTCAGAGGAAATTACAACAAGATTACAATTATCGGTTTTGGCAAATTATTTTTAAGAAAAGACTTTATTTTTACGAGATATGGTGTTATAATATCTTAGCATAACTATGCGTGAAAACTTGCATACGTAAAAAAATTACAAATGTAAACATTTACTTCAGTTTGAAATACAATATATAGTTACCCCGCGATTTTCAAGAACCCATTGTGCGGACGATACATAATTATGTTTCCGTGCAAACATGAAGGAGAGTGTACAGGATTGGAAAAAATCGTAATTAACGGTGGAAATGAACTCTATGGCGAGATTAATATAAGTGGCGCAAAAAATGCAGCTCTTGCAATTCTTCCTGCAACAATTTTGGCACAGGATGTCTGCAGAATTGAGAACCTTCCCGATATCAGCGACGTTAAGCTTATGGTGGAAATTCTCTCACTTTTAGGCGCACACATTAAATATATCAACAGAAATACACTTGAAATAGATACACGCTTTGTAGACAAATGCGAAGTTCCTTATGAATATGCAAAGCAGATGAGAGCTTCTTATTACTTTATTGGTGCGTTGCTGGGCCGTTTTTCAAAAGCCAGAGTTGCAATGCCCGGCGGATGTTTCTTCGGTGTACGTCCTATTGACCAGCACATCAAAGGCTTTGAGGCTCTGGGCGGTACGGTAAACATCGAAAACGCTATTGTTGACGTTACTGTAGACGGCAGTATGTACGGCAGTTCAATTTATATGGACGTTGTTTCTGTCGGTGCTACAATGAATATTATGCTTGCTGCAGTTAAGGCAAGAGGTCTTACAATCATCGAAAATGCTGCGAAAGAGCCTCATATCGTTGACCTTGCAAACTTCCTCAACACAATGGGCGCTGATATCAGAGGTGCAGGTACAGACGTAATAAAAATCAGAGGTGTGGAAGAATTCCACGGTTGCACATATTCTGTAGTGCCTGACCAGATTGAAGCGGGCACATATATGGTGGCTGCTGCTGCAACAGGCGGCAACGTGCTTATCAATCATGTTATTCCCAAGCATCTTGAGTCAATTACATCAAAGCTTGAAGAATGCGGTGTGATTGTTGAAGAAGACGATGAATCAGTAAGAATCATCTCAAACAGAAGACCTAAAAAGTGCAATGTAAAAACAATGCCTCACCCGGGTTTTCCCACAGATATGCAGCCTCAGATGGCAGTGCTTCTCACTCTTGCTGAAGGGACAAGTATTATCTCCGAAAGCGTATGGGACAGCCGTTTCCGTTATATCGATCAGCTTCTCCGCTTCGGTGCAAAGGTGCAGGTTAACGGTAATCTTGCCGTTATTGAGGGCGTTGAGCAGCTTAAAGGTGCACCTGTAAAAGCAGTTGACCTGAGAGCAGGTGCTGCAATGATTATTGCAGGACTTTGTGCTGAAGGTAAAACAGAAATTGAAGATATAAAGTATATCGACAGAGGCTACGAAGATGTAGTTAAAAAGCTTCAGGACGTAGGTGCAGATATCAGACGTATTGAAGTAAAAGACCCGCAGGCAACAGTTGTTAATGCAGGTTAATCAATCAGTAAACAAATCCCACTCGGCAAGCGTCTGAGTGGGATTTTTTGGAGGAATATTTTTGGCAAGATTCTGTTCTTTTTATTCATCATCAAGCGGTAACAGTACCTACATAGGAATGGCAGATGAAGGTGTGCTTGTTGATATCGGTGTTTCACTGAAAAAGCTGGAAGAAGCAGCGGATTTTCAGGGAATTGACCTTTCTGCCGTAAAGGGTGTTTTTGTAACACATGAGCATTCTGACCACGTGAAAGGTCTTAAGCCTTTTCTTACAAAATATAAAGTGCCTGTATATTCCTCTGCAAGTACACTTGAACAACTGTGTATAAACGGAAATATACCCTGCGGTACAGAATGCATTGAAATGGATTCACAGATGAATGTGGGAAATATTCTGGCGAAAACCTTTAATACATCCCACGATACGCCTGTAAGCCGCGGATACAGTTTTTATCTGCCTGATGAGAGAAAGATTTCTGTCTGCACAGATTTAGGATATGTAAGTGACGAGGTAATGGAAAATATCAGAAAAAGCGATTTGATTTTACTTGAGTCAAACCACGATATAAATATGCTCCGTTACGGAAGCTATCCTATGAATCTCAAACAGCGTATTCTCTCTGACAGAGGACACCTTTCAAACGAGGCTTGTGCAGATACTGCAGTATCACTTCTTTCAAGCGGTACAACAAGGTTTGTGCTGGGGCATCTGAGCCACGAAAATAACACACCTGACAAAGCATATGCCGAAACCTTCTCAAAGCTTGATATGACAGGTGCAAGAATTAACATAGATTATACACTCACTGTTGCTGGTGATAAAAATAAAATGATAAGGTTATGATGTTTTATGCTGGGTATTACAATAATTGCATTAGGTAAGCTGAAAGAGAAATATCTCCGCGATGCCTGTGACGAATATAAAAAAAGACTTTCAACATTATGTAAACTTAAAATAATTGAACTTGAGCCTGTGAAACTTTCCGATAATGCATCTGATGCCGAAATCAGTAAAGCGCTTGAAAAAGAGGCAAAGGAAATAGATTCAAAAATTCCCTCCGGCTCAAAGGTTGTTGCAATGTGCATTGAGGGTAAACAGATGCCGTCAGAGAAATTAAGTGCATTTTTTGAGCAGACTGCAGTATCAGGCTGCGGAGAGATAACCTTCGTTATCGGCAGCTCGTACGGACTTGCCGAAAGTGTAAAAAAGAGAGCGGATGTGCGTCTTTCAATGTCGGAAATGACATTTCCTCATCAGCTTGCCAGAGTAATGCTTTTTGAGCAGATTTACAGGGCTTTTATGATTTCAAATTCAAGCCGATATCATAAGTGATTGTGGCCGTGCTTGACTTTATACGCAATAGGTAGTATAATAAATGCGTATTTCTTAAAGAAAGGAAGGTAACATATCCTGAAGGGTATGTGAAATTTTATGAAGAAAGTTAAAATTTTTGTATCTGCTCTTCTTGCTGTTTCAATGATTTTTGCATTGAGCATCGTATCAAATGCAGCATCAACTTCAATAACTGCAAGGGCAGACAAAACTAATGTATCAGCAGGTGATACAATTACTGTCACAGTAAGCCTCAATTCAAATCCGGGCGTTGCAGGTGTGGATTTCGTGCTTAGCTACGATTCCAGTAAATTGCAGCTTCAGGATGTTGCAGAGGGTTCAGCTGCTTCAGGCTTCTCTATGGCAAGTGCGAACAGCTCAGGCTCATCAGTAAAGGGTGCATTTCTTAACACTGACGGCTCATCAAGTTCGTCAACAGGTGCTCTTGCAAAGGTTACTTTCAAAGTAATTTCTGATTCTGCATCAACTTCATCTCTCGGCATTTCAGCAAGTGCAACAGACGGTAACGGTGAAGGTGTGGAAACATACGCAAGCGGTACTTCAATCAAGCTTAACTCAACAACTGCCACAACCGCAAAGCCTACAACTACAAAGCCCACAACTACTAAGCCTACAACTACTAAGAAAGAAACAACAACCAAAGAAACTGAAAGCACAACAAAGATTATTCCTGCTGAAACTATTGGCGTCAAGGTAGGCAATACTTATCAGCTGAGAAAGCCTGCATCAATGACAGGTAACATCATTTTCTCATCAAGTAATTCAGCAGTTGTATCAGTTACTAACGCAGGTGTTGTAACAACTCTTGCGAAGGGTATGTCGACAATCAAGGCAGTAAGTGAAAACGGCGTTACAAAAACATGGGTTCTTATTGTTGCTGACGGTTCAACTCTGACAGAAGATGAAACAACAGATGTCACAAGCGAAGACGAAACAACAGATATTCCCGTAATCGGTGATGCTGAAGAAATAACAGATGAAACTACAACAAAGAAAGACCGCGAAGAAACAAAGAATAAACTTGATAACAGCGATGAAACATTCAGACTTATCGTTGGCGTAGGTGCTGCAGTTGCAGTTCTTGTTGTTATTGTTATAGTTGCTTCTATGATCCGTAAAAGAAGAAGCTTTGCAGACCGTGGATAAAACAGAATAAATATTATATTAAAACCACCGATGCGTCGGTGGTTTTTGTTTTTGTTACGGATTAAAATTGAGCTGTTTAAAAAACTGTTTGTGTGAAAACAAGACAATTCTTTTAAGATTTTTAGTGTTTTTATTTAAAAAAACGAAAAAAGTTAATAAAGTATTAATAAATAATTATAAATTTTAAATAAATGCCCTCAAACCTTGACAAGAAGGGTCGAAAATTAGTATAATAACCTCAATCATGATTATAAAATGGCAATGTGTTTATCATAGTTAAGGAAGTGATTAAATGAGCCTTAAATACGGAAAATATGTGCGTGGCGGTAAACCTGAAACAAAGAAATTTGATATGGTAAGACAGCCCTGCAAACAGTCAATGTTGCTTATGCCTCTCGTGTGGGGTTTTTCAGGATTGCAGAGACTTCTTCACAGAGCGAAAATGAATAAAGTGAATATGGAAGGCATTAAACCACCATATATTCTTATATGTAATCACAATGCTTTCTTTGATTTTTATATAATGAGCAGAATGATTGCTCCAAACAGAGGTTACTTCCCTGCAGCAGTTGATGATTTTATCGGCAGAGAAGAAGTGCTTCGTCGTCTGGGCGGTGTTCCGAAAAGAAAGTTTACTGCTGATATGAGTCTTATCCGTAACTGTAAAAAAGCAGTTCAGGACGGTCAGATTTACGGTATTTATGCAGAAGCAAGATATTCTCATTGCGGTAAAACTGAATGTATTCCCGATTCGGTAGGTCAGTTGTGTAAATATCAGAATGTGCCTGTTGTTACTCTTAAAATGTCAGGTCACCATCTGTATCAGCCTTTCTGGAACTCAAGAAGAAGATACATCAAACCTGTTGAAGCAACAATGACATGTATCTACAAACCCGAAGAACTCAAAAAAGCAACTGCTGATGAAATTAACGCAAAAATCAGAGAGCATATCTTTAATGACGATTTCAAATGGCAGTATGAGAATAAAATTAAAATTCCCTATAAAAACCGTGCTAAAGGTCTTCACAAGGTTCTCTACCAGTGCCCCAATTGTATGACAGAATATAAGATGAAGTCAGAGGGCTCAAAGGTTTATTGTGAACATTGCGGAAAGAGCTGGACTCTGGGCGTGTATGGCGACCTTCAGGCTGACAGTGGCGAAACAGAATTCAAATTCGCAACTGATTGGTACGATTGGGAACGTGAGCAGGTAAGAAAAGAAGTTCTTGACGGTACTTACCGCTTTGAATGTGACTGTGATGTAAACGACCTTCCCAATGCAAAAGGCTATGTTCACATCGGTCACGGTAAACTTGTTCACGACATGGACGGTTTCAAGGTTGAGGTTACTCGTGAATACGATAACGAACCTATGAAAATGGAAATTCCCGCATCAATGCAGTACGCTTGTCACATTGAATATGACTACCGCTTCGGTAAGAGACGTGACTGTATTGACCTTAATACTATGGAAGATACGTGGTATGTATTCCCTGAAAATTGTGAGTTTTCAGTAACTAAAGTGGCTCTTGCTACAGAAGAAATCTTTAACGAAATTGAACGTAAGCGTAAAGCTGAAAGGGCGGCGCGTGCAGCTAAATAAAACTGAAGAAAAGGTATAGAAGAAATGAAAAAAACACAAAACTATTGCAACCATGCGCGAATAAAGAAGAATTATCCTCTTCATGAAACGATAGATGCAGAAGTTGTTTATGACATTATCGAATACGCAGTAAACCACCACCCCGAAAAACACGTGTTCCAGATTCCTGTACGTGGCAAAGAAGATAAGTTTGTGACTTACAGAGAGTTTGTTGACGATATTGAAGGCCTCGGAACATACATCCTTTCAAAAGGTTTTAAGAAAGACAAAATTGCGATTGTAGGCGAAAACAGCTATGAATGGCTTGTGGCTTACTTTGCGATTCTCGGTAGCGGCAATACTGCAGTTCCTCTTGACAGAGACCTTCCTATAGATGACTTGCTCTATAATGTAAAGAACAGCGGATGTAAGGCTGTGTTCTACTCAAAAGTATATAAGGATGTTGCTGACAAGTTCAGAGAGCTTGATTCAGGCATTGAAATGTATTTCTCCAAAGCAGAGCTTAACCATATGATTGCAGAAGGCAGAAAGCTTATGGACGCTGGAGACAGCAGCTTCAAGGATTCAGAAGTTAAGCCTGACGACCTTGCTGTTGTTGTTTACACATCAGGTACAACAGGCAAAAGTAAGGGCGTTATGCTCACACAGCGTAATATCGCATCAAATGCTACTTCTGCTTGCCGTAATGCCCGCGGTGAAGGTCAGGGTATTCTTGCTCTTCCCTTGCACCACACATTCGGTATGGTGGCAAACGTGCTTGTTCCCATTATTTTTGAAGCACGTATCTATATGACAACAAGTATCAGAAATGCTCAGGCAGATATGGTTAAAATCGGTGCAACAGCTGCTTTCTGTGTACCTCTTATGGCTGAGCTTATCTACAAAAAAGTATGGGCAACAGCAAAAGAAAAGGGCAAAGATGAAATCCTTAAAAAAGGCATTAAAATCAGTAATGTTCTTCTTAAATTAGGTATCGATGTAAGAAGAAAGCTCTTCGCAGAAGTTCACGAAGCATTAGGCGGAAATCTTGAACTTTTCATCTGCGGCGGTGCTCCCTTAAGTGAAAAAATGGCTTTTGAGCTTACATCAATGGGTATCAACATTCTTAACGGCTACGGTATTACAGAATGTTCACCTATCGTTTCAGTAAACAGAAACTTCGCTAACAAAATCGGCAGCGTAGGTAAAGTTCTTGACTGTAACGAGGTTAAAATAAACAATCCTGACGAAAACGGCGTTGGCGAAATTTATGTACGCGGTTCAAACGTTATGGTTGGTTATTATAACGATGAAGAAGCAACAAAAGAAGCATTCGATGACGGCTGGTTCAAAACAGGCGACCTTGGTTATCTTGATAAAGACGGTTTCCTTTTCGTTACAGGCCGTATCAAAAACCTTATTATTCTTTCTAACGGTAAAAATGTTTCTGCTGAAGAGCTTGAAGAAAAAATTCTTGATGAAATCAGCTATGTTGAAGAAGTTATTGTTTATGATGATGACGATAAACTTGCAGCTGAAATTTTCCTCGATGAAGTTTCAGAACCTGAAGCAAAAACAAAAATCAAGAAGGATATCAAAGCCTTGAATATCAAGCTTCCTTCTTATAAAAAGATAGCAAAAACAAAAATCCGTGATGAGGCTTTCCCAAAAACCACATCAATGAAAATCAAAAGAAATTACAAAAAGAAAAATAAGGAGGAAAAATAAAATGGAAGAAAAAATCATAGCAGAACTTAAAGCAATTATTGAAGAGTACACAGACGAACCCCTTCCCGAAGTTACAATGGAAACAGCCCTCACAGCAGAATTCGGTCTCAACTCATTTGAGTTATTCGAAATCATCTGCAAAATTGAGGAAACATACAATGTAACAATTCCCGACAGAGTGCTTATGTCATTTGCAACAGTTGGTGATGTTGTTAACTTCCTTATGGATGAAATTAACTGATTAAGAGATATAAAAAAACCGCTATCGGAATTCGCTGAGTTCCGATGGCGGTCTCTTTTTTGTTTCTTTTTTATCTGTGAAATCTGCCTGAAAGCTCGCTGTCGATTTCATCAGGATATTTACCGCCCAGAAGCATAAGTGCAAGAAGTGCCACAATGGCAGCACCTAAAGCATAATAGCCTTGTCCGATACCTCTTGTTGTAATATATCCTGTAAGAACGATTATGGCGTCAAAAATTGCAAGCATAATAAAGTAGATTGCACCTTTTGCATGGTTTTTCTTTTCTTTGATTGAAGAAATAAAATAAACTACGGCAGCCAACGCGTATATAGCAGGCAGAACAATATAGAGAACTGTGTTGAGAAAACTGAAGATTGCAGAAATCGCGAGGAGTATTACAGATAAAGCCACAATACCTATCATCATACGTTTGCCGAAATATACATCATTTTTCTGTATATAATATTTCAAGGAGCGGAGTTCACCGTATTCGGGATACTCTGCTGTTTTTATGTCTTTGATTACAGGCTCCTTGCTTTCTGCCTTGTTGCCACAGAGAGGGCATACGCTGACGTTTTCAGCAAGGTCAACATTACATTCGTTACATCTCATCTGTTTTCACCCCTCAATCGTTACATTCGATTCTTACACGTACGCCTCTTTCGCTGAGGACGCGGAAGAAAGTACGCTGAACATCTGTTTTATCTGAATCGCTTGTGAAAGAAATATTAATCATTGAATTGTAGGAAATCATCGCACAAAGAAGCTTCTTTGTAGGACTTGAGCCTAAAAGACATTCAACGCGGTCAACATGCTCGTACATTTCAGGCGGAAGCTTGATAATACCCAGATTTGTCATACCGCTTGTGAATTTGTTTTCACCTGCGTGGTCAAAAATGAACTGCATAACAGGTTTTTTAAGAAAGCTGGGTACAATTCCGAGAATGGGATTTGAAGCATCTCTCGTGTTTATGCAAAGCATTTTATGAAGTGCTTCGTCAGAAAGACCTTCTTCCATTTTGCCCTTGACCATTTCGAAAATTTCTTCAAAAGTAATGTCAGTTCTGCCTTTAGGATTAAAACCTACATTTGTGAAATAAGAGAAATTCCTCAATGTTTTTGAATCATATCTTGTACGCAGGTTTACGGGAATAGAAATCTTGATAGGCTTGTTCACCTTGTCCGGAGCGTTCTTATAAAAAGCATAAAGATATGCTACCATAAGAAATTCAGTGATTGTCATTGAGTGTGCTTTTGCTGCTGCCTTTAAATCTTCAACGGGAATAAGACCGTGGATTATTTTAAAATAATTCTTGATTTCAGGTGCTTTGTAGCAGTAAGCCGTTTCCTCTTTACGTGTAAGACCTTTAAGCTTCTTTGTATAATTCTTACGGAAACTGTCTTCAAACTCGTACTTCTTCGGCTTTTCATCAATGTCAGCAATACCTTCAGTTCTTGTGATGCTTACGCCTTTAAGTTCAAGGTAACGTGCAACAAGAGTTTTGATGAAAACGATGGCACCTGTACCGTCTGTAATCGAATGGAAGGTTTCAACTGAAATTCTCTTTTTATAATAGAGAACACGCATTGCAGGCTTTGTGCTGTCGCAGATCTGAATATATCTGCAAGGGTAATAATCTTCAGGCTCAACAATATCAAGGTCGTCTGTTCTTTCGAAATAATACCAGAAAAGACCTGATTTCACCTGCACGAAAAAGCTTGGGAAACGAGGAGCAATATCTTTGAGTGCCTGTTTTAAAATAACGGGGTCAACATCCTCTTTCATAATGAAAGCAAAGCGGTAGGTTGTGCACCAGCCGTAGCGACGTGCATTGGGATAAATTGTTGCCGCCACATCAAGAGGAAACCATTTCGGCAGGTTTTCTACCTCTTCAACATCTTCTTTTACGGGGTTAATTTTCCAATCAGCCATTTGAATTTTCCTTCCAATTCTCATTTTTTTCAATCTTGTAGATGCTCTGATTTTCGATATCCATAATTGGAACGATAATAGGCATAATTCCCGAGTTTGCAGTAACGGTAGTAATCATACTTCTTATATAAGGGAAAAGAGAATTGAAGGTTTCCTTATGAATTGCTTCGCGAGGTGCTTCTGTAAATTCAAAAAGACCTGAAAGTACAATTTTAAGATTGAATGTATCGGGCTCGTTTTTGTCGTGGATTTCAACTGTCATTTCTCCGCGGCACGTACCGTTGTTTGCATACTTTACGTTGTATGAATATTTAGTCTGAATCTCCATAGGAGTTGTTTTTGTTCTTCTGTTAACAAAAGTAATTTCGTCAGCTCTGTAGCCTTTAAGTTTTGCGTTAGGCATATTTACTCACCTCTGATATAAAATACTAAACTATTTTATCATATTAAAAACGTGTTTACAACAAGTTTTACACATTTAACATTATTTTTACTTTATAAACACACAGATAAATCACTATTATAATTTATCGTTTCTGATAAAAACAGAGAAGGGCGTCATATGACGCCCTTACTTTTTCAATATTACTTTTAATTTTAATACCACCAATATGTACACCAAAGAAAATATCTGATTATAGCCATAACGGGAGTTCGTCCCGGAAGCACGTTTGCCGTATCTGAATCCCGGTTTACATCAGGAACGGAAACGAAAGTTGTTGTAATTCCTTCACCGTTGAATTCTTCTTATAAACCTATACTCTGAAGAAATTCAACAAATTAACTGTCAAACCATAGATGAATAAATTGATTTCTGTAAAAAAATCTCTGAACGATGTATTGAAATCTATGTAAACGCTCCTTTTGATATTTTGTACAATAGTTATATCTCGAAGTGAAAGATTTGTAAATGTTATTGACAAACTTTTATGTGAAATGATAGAATAAAACCATAGTAATAAATATGAGGTGATATTATGAAACTCGGTATTATAAACGGTTGGGAAGAAGGCAACTTCAAGTATGTACACGATAAAGGTCTTCAAGCAATCGAATTTTGCGTGAACCATAATTACGATGCTGACGAATTTCTTGCGAAAGCAGAGGCAATCAGAGGTTACAGCGAAAAATATAACATACCTGTAGGCTCTATGGGCAGATGGGGTATGATAAGAGTTGACGAAAACGGCGAAATTATCCCTGAGGCACTTGAAGCAGATAAAAAAGTTATCACAGCTGCTTCAATTATCGGTTGCCCCGTATATAACTGTGGTGTAAACTATACTGAAGGCAAAAGCTTTTATGAAAACTGCAATATTGCAATTAAATACCTTGGTGAGCTTATCGAATTTGCAAAAGAGAAGAATGTAAAAATCGCTACATATAACTGTGATTGGGAAAACTTTGTTATTGAGCCGAAAGCATGGAATGTTGTTATGTCTGCATTGCCCGAACTCGGTATCAAATACGATATTTCACACTGCCTTTCAAGAGATGGCGATTATCTTCAGGAAATGCTTGACTGGGGTAAGAGGTTCTATCATTTCCACTTAAAAGGCAGAGTTAAAATAAACGGTGAAAATTATGATGATGCTCCTGCAGGGCTTGATATGATTCAGTGGCCTGCTGTTATGGATATTCTCTACACAATGGACTATGACGGTATGCTTTCAATCGAGCCTCATTCACACTACTGGAGAGGCAAAAAAGGTCAGTGGGGTATTGATTATACAATCAATTATTTCAGACCTATGGTTATGCCTGAAGATTACGCATACGAAGAAAATCCCTATATGCCGTAAACTGAAAGTCGTTCGGAAATATTTTCGAACGGCTTTTATTTACCTTTATTTGCATTGAAATATCCGTCTGACAAATATAGCAAAAAAATATTTAATTTTTAAGGAGAAAGTTTAGAAAGAATTAAGAATTATTTTATCCGTTGACACATAATGAAAATTTTTTATATAATTCCTTTAACAAAGAAAACATCACTAAGGGGGTAATTTTATGAAAATTAAAAAGTTATTGTCAATTATTCTTGCAGTTATTATGGTTCTCGGAGTTTGTCCTGTGATGAATGCTTCTGCCGAAGAAGCAACAGAGCGAACTGTTATTGATTCAGGCTTCTGCGGAGCACAAGGCGACAACCTTACGTGGACTCTTTATGATAACGGCGAGCTTGTAATCAGCGGTGAAGGCGAAACTCCGTTTTATTACATAACAGAAAAATGTATTGAAAAATCTTCTCCTCTTGTTCCGCCTTGGTATAATTATTCTGATGATATCAGGGTTATAACCGTTGAAGAAGGCGTTACAGGTATCGGTTACGATGCGTTTGGTTTCTATCCGAGAATGTATCACAGAGTAAATCTTCCTAAAAGTCTTGAGTATTATTATTTTGGTTCATTCGCAGCAGAACATCCTGACCGCATCACTTTAGCATGTAGCTATGCGGGAACAAGATCAGAGTGGGGAAAGGTTGAAAGAAGAGGCGTAACCGGATTCGGTATCAATGAAGATTATACCGAAGTTATTAACATTAAGCATCGAAACCCCACATATGGATGGGGCATAAGCGACAACGCAACTGATGATATGTATTATAATGGTGAAGAGCCTGAAATCTATTGTGAAATTGTTGTGCACACCGATGAGATAGCATACAGTAGCCAACTTGAAAAAGGCGATACAAGAGAATTCCATGTCAGATACTATCCCGGTGAACATTCAGATGCGGAAATTGTGTGGAGAACAGTGGGCGACAGTTGTACACTGGAAAACACAAAATATTCTCCTTCAGGCGTTCCTACATATGCTCAGATAACTTCTGTTACTCACGGAGAATTTACAGTTATTGCAGAGCTTGTGGCTCCTGACGGAACTGTTCTTTCTTCCGATAGCGAAGATTTCTTCTCATATGTGCGTGAAGATATGACTTTCAGAGAAAGAGTAGCGGAATTCTTCAGAGGAATGTTTGGTACCGCTTCATTCTATATGTATATGATCAATCTTATTGCAATGCTTCTCGGTATGTCATTTTTCGGCTGATACAAGTAAGAAAACTTTTCTGCGTGTTTTTATGACTTGACATTTTGTGTGTTTCAGTTTTAGGGAGAGATATAATATGAGCAACAAAACAAAATCTCCAAAATCACTCATCGGTTTTATTATCGGGACGGCAATTCTTGCTGTAATCATCTTTTTGTCTGTTTTTTATTACAAAGACGATTCGAATCCCATAAGCAAAAGTTATCCGACCCCTGAACAGGCAATAGAAGCAACTCTTTTGAACGATGATTATAAATTTGTTTATCAGAATGATACCGGGTTTGGCTGTTGCAGAACTGAAGTAAATAATTATTCGTTTCAATATTTACTTCATACGGAAAATGGTTGGAGAGTAATTTCTGACAATGTAATGGGTAATCCGTATTTTTCTGTTGACAGAAATAAACCTGATTATGATATCATCATAAGAAAATACGAAGGAAAGTATATGATAATGGTATCGCAACCGTTTTATTCCGAAGAAGATTACGGGGTAATAACCGTTTCAGATTCTCTTAACACAAAGTATGAGCAATTTGAGTATTCTCTGCTGTATAAGCACAAATATTGGTACTGGTGTCTTGATGAGTTGCCTGACGATTACAAAATTATGATAAACGATGTTGTTGAGTTTGATATGGAAAAGCAGAAGTAATCATACGTATCATTTTTTGAGAAAGAAATGAATCTCATCGGGAATGTTTACAATGATTTCATAATTTGTTATTTTACACAAAAACAAAAGCCGTAAAAAGCCAAGGTAACAACGAGATGTAAAAATTCAAAAAAATACAAAAATTTTGTTTACATATAAAATATTTTTGTGATATAATAATGCCGTGAAATTTTAAATCGTTGCCGAAAGGTGACGGAAGGAGTCTTTAAAATGAAAAAATTGTACGAAGGCAAAACTAAAAACGTTCTCCTCGATGAAGAAACAGGTATTGTTCATCTTTTCTTCAAAGATTCAGCAACAGGTGAAAACGGCGTTTTCGATCCCGGCTCAAACACAGTAGGCGGCAGCGTTGAAGGTAAAGGTAAAATCGGTCTTGCAATTTCAAAATATTTCTTCGAACTTATGGAGAAAAACGGCATCCCCACACACTTTATCGATGCTAATGTTGAAGAAGGACTTATGAAAGTTCGCAACCTTACAGTTCCGCCCCTTGAATTTGTTCTTCGTTACTATACAGCAGGTAGCTTCTGCCGTCGTTTCGATATCGAAGAAGGCATTGCTTTTGACCCCTGCTACAAAGAAGTTACTCTTAAGAGTGACGCACAGGGCGACCCCCTTGTTACAGAAAGAATCTGCCTTATGAAAGGTATTCTCAAAGAAGGTCAGTACGACGAAGCACTTGACGTTGTAGAAAAAGTCGGCGCAGTTCTCAGAGAAGAACTTGCTGCTCTTAACCTTCAGCTTATCGACTTCAAAATTGAAGTTGGTTATGATGAAAACGGCAAAATTTATGTTGCTGACGAAATCACACCCGACATCTGGAGAGTTAAAGACGAAAACGGCAACATCCCCAACCAGATTGATTGCTCAAAAATGCTTCTTGAAAAACTTTCAAAATAAGAACTTTAATTACAAACAGGCTACCTGCTGTAAGGTAGCCTGTTTTTTTATACTACTTTTTAAAATGTCTCTGAGTCATTTCCTGTTCAAGTTCAGTAAGCTTTTTCTGTGTAATGCTGTAAATAAGCGAGTTTGTCAATGTGGATACAGAGTGGTCTGCCGTTGATGTAAAAGCCTTTACAAAAGTTTCTATTCCTTTTATCCGTTCTGATTCAACGTATTTTTCAAGCAGAGCAACAACCTGATACCATGCTGTGTTTTCTGCTTTAAGTCTTTCAATTTCCGAATTCTGACGGTTATTTTCTTCTTGCGCTGTTTTAAAGTTATCAGAAAGCTTTATGTTTTCGTTATGTAGGGTCTCCAGCTTTCTGGTAGCTTCAGCAATAAATTCATCGGTGCTTTTTGCTGAGTGTAAAACTGATTTTTGTTTCAATAAATTATACCTCTTTTCTTGTAGTAAATTTTAGGCATAAAAAAATCCCTTGTTCATTTTTATGAGGGAAGTATATGTTTTAGAAATACTATAAATTTTTTGTGAAAAAGGGCTGTTTTTTATGTTTGTATCTTTTTAAGATACTTTTATTGTAGACATAATTTCATGAAAAGTCAATACTTTTGTATCTTTTTTTTCGACATATTGACTTTGTGATAAAATCGCGATACAATACAGGTGTTCAAAAGAGGTGTTTCAAGTGAATTTGGGCAGTTATATTAAAAGTTTAAGAATCCGCAGCGGATACACTCAGGAGCAGTTAGGAAAGCTTATCGGCGTGCAACGCGCCGCAGTTCAGAAATGGGAGTGCGGCAGAGTATGCAATCTGCGTCGCGAAACAATCAACAGGTTGTCTGAGATTTTCAATGTTTCTCCGTCTGTCTTTTTCGATTTTGAGGATGAAACTATTTCATCGGTCAGTATTCCTGTGCTTGGTTATGTGCGTGCCGGGAAGCCTGTAGAAGCAGTTGAAGAAATTATTTCATACGAAGAAATCAGCAGAGATATGTCACATCAGGGAGAGTATTTTGCTTTATCTGTAAAAGGCGACAGTATGGAGCCGAAAATATCTGAAGGCGATATTGTGATTGTAAGACGTCAGCAAACAGTTGAAAACGGTGAATACGCAGTTGTGCTGGTGGGTAATAACGATGCAACGGTAAAAAAATTTTACAGGCTTGACAACGGAATAAAACTCATTTCCACAAATCCCTCATACGACCCCTTTTTCTATACAATAGAGGAAGTCGATACCTTGCCCGTAGAAGTCATCGGCAAAGTAGTTGAACTCAGAGCAAAATTCTGATAAAAAATACCGTCCACAGTTGTGTAAACTATGGGCGGTTTTATTTTGGCGGAGAGCAAGGGATAAGTATTTGCTTCGCAAATCCTCCACCCTCGGCGACCGTTGCTCTGCAACAGTACCCGCCTCACGCTTCGTCACTAAAAACAGTCCACAGGACTGTTTTTTACGTTCCTCACCCTCTCAGAGTTCGAATCCCTTGCTTTATTATATTTGCAAAAACAAAAGGTAGCACCTGACGGTACTACCTTTCTTTTTGGCGGAGAGCAAGGGATTCGAACCCTCGAACAGGCTTTGACCTGTTACACGAGTTGCAGTCGTGCTCCTTCGGCCAGCTCGGACAACTCTCCATACATATTTAACAAGGGTTATTATATAGAATTGACGGTAAAAAATCAAGTGTATTTACCATTTTTTTAAAATTTTAATGAATAAATTAAAAATAGACTTGTATATTCTGTTGAAATGTTATACAATATATGCGTTATATTCCGTTTAGCGGAAACAATTTTAAGAAAAGGATTGAATCGAATGGCTAAGAAAGAAGAAATTTCAAAAGCTGAACTCTATCGTAAAGAACGTAAAGAACGTCTTGCGAAAGAAGCAAAAAAGAACGCAAAGCGCAATGCTAAAATTGCAAAAATTAAAAGAGCAGTAATCAAAACTGTTGCTGTTGTTGCTGCAGTAGCAATTGTTTTAAGTGCATCTGTTGCAATAGTAAACTACACAGGTTCACAGTTTTTCAGAACAACTGTTGCAAAAGCAGGCGATGTGAAAATTTCAACAAGTGAATTCCAGTATTACTATCGTACAACGTACTCAAATCTCGTTTCAACTGCTGCTCAGACAGACCAGCAGTACGGTCAGGGCTATTACAAACAGAGTCAGGGCTTTGATTACACAGCTCTTCCTTCAGAACAGTCTTTCCCCAACGAAATGCTTGCTGCTGAAGAAACAGAAAAATACGAAACATGGGAAGATTATCTTACTTCATCAACTCTTTCCTCAATTCAGTATCTCTATGCTCTTTCAAATGAAGCTGAAAAAGCAGGTGTCAAACTTACAGAAGCTGAAGAAAAGGCTATTACAGACCAGATTGAACAGATCAGAACAACAGCTGCTGAAAACGGCGCAACACTCAATGCATATCTCAGAATGTCTTACGGCTCAGGCATTAACGAAAACAGCATGAAAACATGGATGCTTCGTGATGCTCTTGCACAGAAATATGCAGAAACAAAACAGCAGGAAATCATTGACAGCTTCAAAACAGATGAAATTAATGCTGAATATGAAAAGAACAAGGCTGAATACGATTATGCAGACTTCCGTCTCTATGTATTCAACGTTGACACATCAGCTATAAAAGACGGCACAACACAGTCTGAAGCAGAAAAAATCAGAAAAACTGCTCAGGATAAAGCAAAGAACGAAGCTGAAGAATTCCTTAAGAATATCAAGACAGAAAAAGATTTCATCAGTGCTGCAGATAAGCTTGACAAAGCTAAGGACAACAAAGAAAACACAACTATGTCTGCAGAAGAATCAACAAAGTTTGAAAAAGCACAGTTTGCAACTATTGAACAGGCATTCGGCGAAGATGCAGCAAAATGGGCATTTGCTGATGCACGTAAAGTTGGCGAAAAGAAAGTTCTTGCTTATAAAGAAAACGGCGAAATTACAAACTACTATGCAGTATTTATTTCAAAACCTGCATACAGAGATAACGCAATCGGTAACGATTTCAGAGCTTACGCATTCACATACTCATCATCAAGCAGTGCAACTTCAAAGGTTGATGCAGCAACAAAGGCAGAAACTAAAGAAAAAGCACAGAAACTTCTCGACCACTGGACTGCTCATGATGCAAAAGAAGGCACAGCTGACGGCTTCGCTTCACTTGTAAACCATGTATATCCTGAAGAAGCTTCAAAAATCACATGCCAGACTTATAACGACTACACAACAGGCAGCGGTACATTACCTGAAAAAGTTGAAAAATGGGCAGCTGATAAAGCAAGAAAACACGGTGACGTTGCAGTTATCGAAACAGATACAGCATGTTATGTTGTTTACTTCGATGTTAAAAACACAGAAGCTAACTGGCAGTTGGCAGTAAGAAATGCAATGGCTGAAGAAGCATATCACAACTTTGAACATGGTCTTACTGAGTCAGAAGATTATGCTCTTGATAAAGAAGGTTTCTTCAAAACAACAGCACTTAAATTACAGAAATCAAAAATCGCAAGAGAGGTTAAGACATATCTTTACAATGTAATGCAGAATATGCAGGCAAGCAGCAACACAATGTCTTATTAATCTGAAAAAGTTATATTATCCGGGCTTCATCAAAAGTGAAGCTCGGATATTTTTTTTAAAATATATAGCAAAATGCACAAAAAGCAATGACAGAATACTGACATTAGTTATATAATGCTATAAATGTCTGTTTTTCTGACATTTTTATATTGACATTGGATGGTTTCAGGTATATTATCTTTATGGTACATTTAAGGTACATTGAGAGGTGAAATCGGACTTGAAGCAAACAGGGAAACTCAGATACATTCTTAAAGCAAATCATTGCGACAGTAAAGAAACTTTTTACTCACTTGTTTGTATTACTGCTTCATGTGATGAAAAAGTAATGTTGAAGCAGCTTACAACAGACATTGAAAAGGGCCGGATGTTTTGTGATTTTCTTAACAGGAATGAAGTTTCACCGATTCATTTTGAGACAGTGTTTGAAGATTATTTTTATTGTTGATATAAAACTATTGAAACTGTTTACACTTTGTGTTATGCTGATAAAAAAGGAGGTAGAATTTTATGAAGTGGTTTGATAATTTTTTAAGCAAGGTAGAGTTTATAAGACCCTGTTATATGATTCCGTTTTTAATTTCGGTATCACTGGGTATTTCGTCTGTTCTTACACCGCTTTCCGGTGATAAGTTTACACACGAGTTCAAAAAACCTGATGAAGATGTGTACACAGGCAAAACTATGGAAATTACTTCCGATTATGTAATTGTAATCGGTGAAAATGCATCTGCTTCAGAAAAGAATGCTGCGCAAAAACTGAAGCACTATCTCAACGAAATAAACGGTATAAGTCTTGAAATTGTAGATGATTCAACAAATGAATCAGCAAAAGAAATTATTGTGGGTAAAACATCCCGCGAGGGTACTTCTTACACAATTGACCGTGCAAATCTGGGCGATGACGGTGTTGTGATTAAAACTGTAGGCGAAAAAATAGTTCTTTCAGGTGCAGAACAACGCGGTGCGATTTACGCAGTTTATACTTTCCTTGAGGATTATTTCGGTTGCCGTTGGTTTACACATGACCTGACAGTTATTCCGAAAGCAGAAAAACTTCTTATTCCCGAAGTGATTGATTATACATATACTCCGTCAATTATTTTCAGAGAAACTGACTGGATAAGTCCGGGAAAGAGCAATGAATATAAAGCAGCAAATAAACTTAACGACAATGTTTACGGTGTAATTTCTGAAGAATACGGCGCAGGCATTTCCTATGCAGGTTCTTTTGCTCACACGATGGCATATCTTGTTGATACAAAACTTTTTGAAACAAAGCCTGAACTTTTTGCTCTTGGTGTGAAAACAGGTGAAAGAACAACAGACCAGCTTTGTCTTACAAATCCCGAAACTCTTGAACTTACAATTCAGGGCGTGCGTAAATGGCTCAGCGAAAACCCGGGTGCCAAAATTATTTCAGTAACACAGAACGATAATCAGAATTACTGTGTATGTGAAAATTGTAAAAAAATTGATAAAGAAGAGGGCAGTCAGGCAGGTACAATGATTCGCTTTGTAAACGCTATTGCTGATAATATCAGGGAAGATTATCCTGACGTAATGGTTGATACTTTTGCTTATCAGTATACACGTAAGCCTCCGAAAATTACTGTTCCCCGTGACAATGTTATTGTACGTCTCTGCTCAATTGAATGCAGGTTCTCAACACCTCTTAACAGCGGAGTAAGCAAAGAGAATGATGCATTTGAAGAAGATATTAAAAAGTGGAGTGAAATCTGCAACAATCTTTTCGTATGGGACTATACAACTAACTACGCTCACTATCTTGCACCCTTTGCAAACTTTGATGTGTTGCAGGATAATATGAAATTCTTTGCGGAAAACAATGTTATCGGTCTTTACGAAGAGGGTAACTATACCGCATGGGAATCTGACGGTGAATTTGCAGAACTCCGTTGCTATCTGCTTGCGAAGCTTATGTGGGATCCTTCCTGCGATATTGACCGCCATATGTACGAATTCTGTGAGGCATATTACGGAAAGGGTGCTCAGGGAATAGTTGATTTCATTAACTACATAGATGAAAACAGCGGCGGTATTTCAGTTGACCTTGAACCCTGGTGGATAACTCCCATTCCCAACAGAATCGATATCAGAAATGGTCTTACAATTTATGCTCCCATAACAAGCCAGACAACTCTTCGTGTAAAGAAAGGCGATGTTGAAAAGGTTGACTCAATGTGGGAAGTAGCCAAAGCCGGTGCTGAAACAGAAGAACAGAAAGAACACGTTTTAAGAAGTGAACTTTGTTGGAGATACTGGAAAGCATGTGCAAGAGTAAGTGAATTTGATAAAAAGGACGTAGAAGAAGTAATGGCAGTGAATAAAGTCCTTTATGATGATTTCAAAAAATACGGTATTACCCGTCTGAGTGAGGGTAATGGCGGAATCATAAAAGAATCACCCGACCTTTTGTTGAGTCCTAACAAATGGAAATAAATATTTCCTGAAATATGAAAAAACACTTTAAAAATCTTTACACCTGTGGTATAATATAATGCAGTATTTTTAGGAGATGTTTATTTTATGTATGATATAGCAGTTATAGGTGCAGGTCCTGCAGGACTAACCTCTGCACTTTATGCGCTTCGTGCTGATAAATCTGTTATCGTGCTTGAAAAAGCAACATTCGGCGGTCAGATTACATTCTCACCAAAGCTTGAGAATTATCCCGGCACAGGCACATTAAGCGGTAATGAATTTGCTTCAAAGCTTGTTGAACAGGTTATGGAGCAGGGGGCAGATATTGAGCTTGAAGATGTTGTGTCTGTTTCCAAAAACGGTGATATCTTTACTGTTATTACAGAAGATGCAGAATATGAGGCTAAAAGTGTTATTGTCGCCACAGGTGCACGTCACAGAATGTTGGGCCTTGAAAAGGAAGAAGATTTCGTAGGTAACGGCATTTCTTTCTGCGCAGTATGCGACGGTGCTTTTTATAAAGACCAGACAGTTGCAGTAATCGGTGGCGGTAATTCCGCTTTGCAGGAAGCATTGCTTTTAAGCGGTCTTTGCAAAAAAGTTTATGTTGTGCAGAATCTTGGTTTCCTTACAGGTGAAGAAAGACTTGCAAAGGAACTTGAAACAAAAGACAATGTTGAAATTATATTGTCAAATGTTGTTTCAGAATTCAAAGGTGAAGATGAACTTGAATCTATTGTTATTAAAAACACAGAAACAGGAGAAGAAAAAACACTTACTCTTGACGGCGTGTTTATTGCAATCGGTTTAATACCGCAGAACGATGCTTTTGCGGAATTAATAAATCTCGATTCCTACGGCTATGCCGATTCGGGCGAGGACTGTACCACCAGAACAGAAGGTGTTTTTGTTGCAGGTGATTGCAGAAAGAAAAAAATACGTCAGGTAGCTACAGCGGTAGGTGACGGTGCAGTTGCAGCGTTGGCAGCATGTGACTACATTGACGGAAAATTTAAAAACTGAGAGGTAGAAAAAGATGAACAAAAAGTTAGTTAAAATCCTTGCTCTTGTAATGTCTTTTGCAATGCTGCTTACTATGGGTGCAATTGTACCTGCATCTGCAGCAGATGAAGAAATTCCTGAAGTAAGCGCGATCGAAAAAGGTTTCTTTAATTTTACAGACGTTCTCGTAAACGGTCTTGTAGGTGCAATTGCTTCAATTATTCCTGCACCCCTTACATGGATTAACGAAGCAGATTACAATAGTGAATACGTTCCTGCAGGCACAGACGTTTTCCTTGATGCTCCTGCAGAAGGTGCAAAGTGGTCATTAGGTTACGCTCAGGATTCAATTCTTGAAGGCCAGATGGTAATCGGCAATGAACATTATGTATCAGGTGGTATTTCTGTTACAGCAAAATACCCCACAAGAATTGTTGACGATTCAAAAGTACGTGTAATTGCTCTTAACGACGGTTCAGGCAGAGGCACAGTTGTTTTTGCAGTTATCGACGCTTACGGTCTTGCAAGCAACGATGTACGTGAAATCCGTAAAAGAATTGATGCTTATGCAAAAGAAAAAAATATTGTCAGCGTGAACGTTGCTGTGCTTCATCAGCACAGTGCAGTTGATACATTCGGTATGAACGGTGATATCATCAAGGCTGTTTTCCTCAATCCTGCAATCAACCTTATAAACAAAGTTGCAGGTAAAGAAATTATCTCTCCCTTCAACGGAAAAAATGATAAATTCCAGAACAACCTTTTCAATGTAACTGTTGACACAATTGAACTCGCAGTAGCACAGATGAAAACAGGTAAACTTATGTACGGTGAAGTTGACGTTTCAGAATATCTTAACGATAAACGTCCTCCCTATGCACTTCAGAACACACTTAATCGTTTCCGTTTCGTTCCTGATGATGCAAGCGCAAAAGAAACATGGTTCTCAACATCAGAAATTCACTGTGTAGGTAATGGCGTTCAGGGCACAGATATTACTGCTGACTATCCTTACTATATGGAAGAATATGTAAACGATAAAGCAAATGCAAACTTTATGCTTATCCTCGGTGCAGAACTTGCAACAGGTCAGCGTCACGAACCCTTTGAAGGAGAAGTTCCCGAAGGTAAAGAGGGTTATATGGTTCTCGGTGAAAAGCTTGGCGAAAAACTTGCTTCTATCACAGAAGAAAGAGAAATCGCACCTCTTATCAACATCACTCACAAAGAAGTAATGTTCGAAATCGAAAACAAGATTATCTTCCTTGCAGCTAAAGCAGGTCTCTTCGAAAATCAGGCTGTTGTTACAGATGACGGTGTGAAGGTTGTTTCTGAACTCGGTTATATGGAACTGGGTACTGACCTTGCAGTAGCACTTGTTCCCGGTGAACTTGAAGCATCAATTGCTTTCGGTGGTGAACTTACAAGCGAAAATTCATGGTCAGGTAAAGACTGGGCATATGACTCAATTCAGGAAATGGTTGGCGACAGAGAACTTCTTGTTTTCGGTCTCTGTAACGACCAGGTAGGCTACATCGTTCCTGAAAACGACTATATGCCTATGCTCTGGGAAGACAGCAAATCAATCGAATTTGTTTCTCTCGGCAGCCAGACAGCAGTTACTTTCATTGAAGCATTCTCTGAACTTGTAAAATCAAAATAACATACTGTAATACAGAATGCGTGTTTCTTTCGGGAAACACGCATTTTTTTGTTGATTTTTATTGAAATAAATGTAAATGCTGTGATATACTTATTCTATAAAAACCAGGGAGGTTTTGTATTTATGAAAGCTAAAATGACTATTGCAAAAGAACTTAAAGTCGGCAGTATTGACAGAAGAATGTTCGGTTCTTTTGTTGAACATCTGGGTCGTGCTGTTTACGGCGGTATTTATGAGCCCGGCCACGAAACTGCAGACGAAGATGGCTTCAGAGGCGACGTTATAAAACTTGTAAATGAACTTGATGTGCCTGTTGTCCGTTATCCGGGCGGTAACTTTGTTTCAGGCTACGATTGGGAAGACGGTGTTGGTCCCGTTGAAAAAAGACCTCAGCGACTTGACCTTGCATGGGGCACAACCGAGCCTAACACATTCGGTACAAATGAATTTATGAAATGGTGTAAAAAAGCAAATACTGCTCCTATGATGGCAGTAAATCTCGGTACACGCGGTCCTGACGAAGCACGTGCACTTGTTGAATACTGTAACCTTAACACCAATACAAAATATGCTGCAATGAGAAAAGAACACGGCTATGAAAAACCGTGGGATGTTAAACTCTGGTGTCTCGGCAATGAAATGGACGGTAACTGGCAGATGGGTGCAAAAACTGCTTACGAATACGGCAGAACTGCACTTGAAGCATCAAAGCTTATGAAATGGGTTGACCCCTCAATTGAAACTGTTCTCTGCGGTTCTTCAAGCAGAAATCAGAAAACTTTCGGTGAATGGGAAACAACTGCTCTTGATATTGCTTACGATAGCGTTGATTACCTTTCGCTTCACCAGTATTACGGCAACAGTGCAAAAGATACAGAAACTTTCCTTGCTCTTTCAACAGAGCTTGATGAATTTATTTACAGCGTAATCTGTGCCTGTGACTATGTAAAAGCAAAAAAACGCAGTAAGAAAAAAATCATGCTTTCATTCGATGAATGGAATGTATGGTATCATTCATGGGGTGCACCTTTTGAAAAATGGTCAATCGCACCGCCTCTTCTTGAAGATATCTATAACTTTGAAGATGCACTTGTGGCAGCTTGTATGCTTATCACACTTCTTCGTCATGCAGACAGAATCAAGGTTGCATGTATTGCACAGCTTGTAAATGTTATCGCACCTATTTTTACTAAAACAGGTGGCGGAGTTTTCCGTCAGACAACATTCTGGCCTTTTGAAAGAATGTCAAAATATGCTCGTGGCGAATCCATCAAGCCTATTGTTGAGTGTCCTAAATACGATACTAAAGATTACACAGATGTGCCTTATCTTGAAACAATTGCAACTTACGATGAAGAAAACGAAGAGGTTGCAGTGTTTGTTGTTAATCGTTCACTTAATGAAGATTGTGTGATTGATTTCAAGCTTCTTGATTTTGACGGTTACAAGCCTGTTTCCTTTGAATCAATGGACGGCTACGATAAACTCCTTGTAAACGATTTCGGTAAAGAAACAGTTTGTATGCATGCAAATGAACTTCCCGTAACTGACAACGGAATTTTCACTGCAAACCTCAAATCAATGAGTTTCAATGTAATCAGGTTCAAAAAATAAGGTGATTAAATGAGATTTTTCAATAAATTAATCCGTAAAATTTCAGGTGCAGAACTTGCACAGGACCAGCATGGGGGAGTTGCAGAGGGAAAAGCTAATGAAGAGCTTGTGCCTGTACTTCGCAGATGTGGTGCTGACGGATGTGTACTTCTTAAAAACAAAGGAGTTCTTCCTTTTAGTGAAACTGATAACGTTGCTGTTTTCGGCAGAGTCCAGTATGACTACTTTTATGTAGGCAACGGCTCAGGCGGTGACGTGCGTACACCATATAAAATAAATCTTATTGAGGGCCTTGAAAACAGCGGACTTAATCTCAATAAGGCTTTGATTAACAAATATAAACAATGGTGCACAACTAAAAAGAACATCCCTGACCCCGGTTTCTGGGCACATTGGCCAAGATACTATAAGGAAATGCCGATTTTTGTTTCTGACATTAAAAAGGCAAAAGAAACAAGTAATTCTGCACTTGTGGTTTTGGGCAGGTCATCAGGTGAAGACAGAGAAAATGTGCTTAAAAAAGGCAGCTTTTATCTTACTGATGAAGAAAAGAAATTACTTGATAAAGTAACATCTGTTTTCGAAAAGACCGTTCTTGTACTTAATGTAGGTAATATAATTGACTTTGAAGAAATTGACGCTTACGGCGATAAAATTTCTGCAATTCTCATTGCGTGGCAGGGCGGTATGGAAAGCGGTAATGCTGTTGCAGACGTGCTTTCAGGTAAAGTAAATCCCTCAGGTAAACTTACCGATACCATTGCAAAGAAATATGCAGATTACCCCTCGTCTGATAATTTCGGTAAGCTTAAATTCAATAATTACGTTGAAGATATTTATGTAGGTTACCGTTATTTCGAAACCTTTGCACCTGAAAAAGTTCTTTATGAATTCGGCTTCGGCCTTTCTTATACTTCGTTTGATGTTAATTTTGTTGAAGCAAAAGAAGCGGGCGAAAAAATTACTTTCACTGCAGAAGTTAAAAACACAGGTGCGGTTGCAGGTAAAGAAACGGTACAGCTTTATGTTTCTGCACCTCAGGGTAAACTCGGCAAAGCAAAGATGAGTCTTGCAGGATTTAAGAAAACAAAGCTTTTACAGCCCGGTGACAGTCAGATAATTGAAATCAGTGCCGATAAATATACTTACGCATCTTTTGACGATTCAGGCGTTACAGGTCACGGAAATTCATATATTCTCGAAAAAGGTGAATATAATTTCTATCTCGGCACAAGTGTTAAAAAGAACGAAAAAGTTTATTCCGTTAATCTTGAAAAAGATGAAATTTTTGAAACTCTCACAGAGGTTATGGCGGTAAAGCCCGATATGGCTTTTGACCGTATGAAAGCAGAAGGAAAAGACGGAAAAATTGTTCTTTCAAAAGAAAAAGTTCCCACAGTTACAACTGATTTAAGAAAAATTATTCTTGATAATCTCCCCAAAGGTAAGGAAATGACAGGGGATAAGGGCTACAAGCTTGCCGATGTAAAATCAGGCAAGGTTTCCCTTGATGACTTTGTGGCACAGCTTGATACGGAAGAATTGGAAGCAATTTCACGCGGTGAAGGTCTTATGAATTCTTCTCTCGGTGCTGAGGGTAATGCAGGTACATTAGGCGGTGTTTCGGAAACTCTTCGCAATAAAGGCATTCCTGCAATGACAACAACTGACGGCCCGTCAGGTATCCGTCTTATGGCATCTTGTTCGCTTCTTCCCTGCGGTACTGCAATTGCTTGTACCTGGGATGAAGAGCTTGTGGAAAATCTCTTCAGTATTTTAAGTAAAGAAATGGCTGACAGAAAAACCGATATGCTTTTAGCACCGGGTATGAATATTCACAGAAGCCATCTTTGCGGAAGAAACTTTGAATATTATTCGGAAGACCCCTTTGTCAGCGGTAAAATCGCATCTGCAACCGTTAAAGGTATTCAGAAAAATAATCGTTCAGCCTGTCCCAAGCATTTCGCTTGTAACAATCAGGAATTGAACAGAAATCACAACGATTCAGTTGTTTCACAGAGAGCTTTGCGTGAAATATATCTCAAAGGCTTTGAAATCTGCGTTAAGGAAGCTAAGCCTCTGAATATTATGACAAGCTACAACAAAATCAACGGCGTATGGAGCCATTATAACTACGAGCTCTGCACAACCGTTCTGCGTAACGAGTGGGGTTATGAGGGTAATGTCATCACTGACTGGTGGATGAGATATGCACCGTCACCTGAATTCCCTGAAGTTAAAGATAACGCTTATCGCGTACGTGCTCAGGTTGATGTGCTTATGCCTGGCGGTAAAACAGCAGTAAGCAAATCTGCGTCAAATGACGGATCCCTTACAGAAACGTACGGTAAGCCTGACGGTATCACACTTGGTGAAATGCAGAGAAGTGCAAAAAATGTACTTAACTATATTTTAAAATCAGGCAAAATTTAAAATCAAAAATAAAATTTGTTTTCAGGAGGGATTTTTATGGCATCTTTTTTCATGGCAATAGGCGGTTTTTTCGTAGCTTTGTGGTCAGTTCTTGCTTCTTTTTTGCCCATTGGGTTTATTAACATTTCAGTTGAACCTGTTGTTTTTGAGTGTGGAAATGATAATTACTGCGTAGTGTGGGAAACATCAACAAAAGGCAGCGGTTATCTGACATATACATATAACGGCGAAGAAAAAGTTTTGTGGGACGAAAGGTCAGGCGTTATCAGAACTGACGATACTGTTCATAAGGTAGTTGTTCCTAAAAGTGAACTTCAGGGCAATGATTATAAAGTAGGCTCACAGTATGTAGGCTTCAAGTATGGCTACGCTGCCTCAAAAGGGAAAAAAGTTGAAAGCAAGGAATATAATTTCGGCGGAATCCCAAAAGAAGATGATATAAAAATCCTGTGTATTTCCGATATTCATTATATGGAAAAGCAAATGTATGATTCACTTGAATATTTTACAGAGAAACCTGATTTTATTGCGTATCTTGGTGATATAACGTCAGACCTTATAACAAAAGACCAGTTTGCAGACTATATTCTTAAGGATGCGCACGATTTAAGCGGTGGTGAAATACCTGTTGTCTACACAAGAGGTAACCATGAAACAAGAGGTGAATTCGCTTCGCAGATGATTAATTATTTTGCAATGGACACCAACGAATTCTATTATACTTTTGAATTCGGTCCTCTGAGTGCAATTGTTCTTGATCCTGGCGAAGACAAGGAAGACGACCACGAGGAATACAGCGGTCTTGTAGATTTTGCAAATTACCGTGAACAGCAATATAACTGGATAGCCGGTCTTCAGAAGAGTGAATTTGAAAACAGTAAATACAAGATTGTATTCAGCCATAATCCGAAATTGGATAATCATTTTGGCAAAGACTGGACAGCACCTCTCAAAGCTCTTGAAATGGACCTTGTAGTAGGCGGACATTACCATAAATCAGATTTCATCGAGGGCGAACTTCCCATATTCTTTGACGGTGGCAAAATCAAAGCTGCATCAGGCGTATGGGCGGCATCCATGATGACTCTCAAAGACGGTAAAATCAGTATGCTCACTATCGATAATTCAGGTAACACATTATTGGAAAAAACAATCGATGCATAAAATAAAACCTGCATTAAAAAACACCGATACGCGACAGCGTTATCGGTGTTTTTAGTCTTTTCTTATACTCACAATTTCGCATTTTAAAGTGCTTCGAGAAACAAAACTTCCTTAGGGGAACTCAGCGAATTGCGGGTTTTTAATATTGTTTTAACGTTGTGATAAATAGATTTTATCAGTATCTTTAAGGTTTATTCTCTTTGATACGATTGAAGTTTTACGTTTTTGCTTACCTTTATCGGTGTTGTATTTACCGCTTTCTTTTTCTTCCGTTGAAAAAATTCCGTACGAAGAGGTAACTATTGTGCCGTCAGGGAGAACAACATTTCCGCAGTAGCCGGTGTCACCGTTTGCAGCGAGTGCAGGTTCGTTCTGATTATCAAGATATGTATGAGTAATTTTTATACGGTACTGACCTTCTTTGCCGTTTTTAAGGTCGTCGAATGTACCTACCCATGCAACCCAACCTTCAGAATACCAGTTCCTCTTAACGGGTTCGACATTATTTTTCTTATAAGCCTCTTTGTTTCTTTCAATTGAACGGAAAGTGATGAAAAGTCTGCCGTCAGGGGTGTAATCTGCTTTGTGTCTTTCACCGTTTAATGAAACAGGTGCTTCAACAGGCTCAGACCATGTTTTGCCCTCATCTTTTGAGAATATGAGCAGGCTTGTACATCTTTTTTTGTTACAACGTGCAATAAGGCAGATTTCGTCGCCCTCTCCCATATCAGAACGGATTGCTTCAACCTCACAGATACCTGCATAAGTTTCGTATTTGCGGTATTTAGCAAGATATTTTTCAGGCTTTGACCAATGGTAGTCGCCGTTTTCGTCAAATGTGAGAATTGTTTTGAAGTTTTCAAATTTGCTGTTATGGAAAAGAGCCATCCATTTGTCAACGAATTTTCCGTTTTCTTTAAGCCTTGTAAGAGAAGCCATAGAAACAATGGGAATCAGCGGATAGTCTGAGTTATTATCATAGAAAAGTTTGAATTCAGACCAGGTTTCACCCTCGTCATCGCTTATTGAGCAGTTAAAACCGCCGGGTGTGGGAGTGTTAGGCCATTTAGGATTTCCTGAAATGAGAATCAGTTTTTCTTTGCCGTCTGTAAACTGCAGACGGTAAACTGTGGGAGTTTCAAGAGATTTTTCCCATGAAACGGGAGGGTTTTTAATTTCTTCCGTATATGTTTTTCCGCCGTCAACTGAAATTTTTGAAATAATTCTGCCTTTACCGTGACCTTCGGGATAGAAAGTAAGAATTTTTCCGTTGTTTAAGAGAATAGAGTCAGGGTGACCAAGATAAGCAGAAGAATCGTCAACAACAGTGTTGTGATAAAGATAATCAAGCTCATCAGGTGTATTTTCGGGTTTTACCGCAAGGTCAATCTGCGGAATTGAATAGTAGGGAACGTTTTTTATAAAAGGCTTTTTAAACCAGAACATAAATCTCACCTTTTCATTTTTTCTTTGATTATATCATAAAAAAAACAAGTATTCAACAGCGATATATAAAATGGTAGCAAAAAATTATAATTTATGAGTGAAAAAACCTCTCTTTTTTTAGAGAGGTTTTTTGTGTGATATTTTATTTCTTGTATTTGTCAACGTTGAATTTTTCACCGCAGCCGTACTGCTCGTAAACATAGTCGATATCTTTGTCACCGCGTCCTGAAAGACAAGCAAGGATTGAACCGCTCTGCTTTTCTTTTGCGTATTTGATAGCGTATGCAACTGCGTGTGAGCTTTCAATTGCAGGGATGATACCTTCGTAACGTGAAAGGAGGAAGAATGCTTCCATTGCTTCTTCGTCTGTTACTGCATCGTAGTGAACTCTGTTTACATCCTTGAGATATGCATGTTCAGGACCTACGCCCGGGTAGTCAAGACCGCTTGCAATTGAATAAACGGGGAGGGGTTCTCCGTTTTCGTCCTGAAGAAGGTAGCTTTCGAAGCCGTGAAGCTTACCTTTTGTGCCGAATTTCATTGTTGCTGCGTGGTCGCCTACGTTACCGCCCTTGCCGAGGGGTTCAACACCGTAAATATCAACGGGGTCAGCAAGGAAGGGTGTGAACATACCGAGTGAGTTTGAACCACCGCCAACGCAAGCACAAACTGCGTCAGGCATATTACCTGTCATTTCTTTGAACTGTTCTCTTGCTTCGATGCCGATAACTGACTGGAAATCTCTTACCATCATGGGGAAGGGATGAGGACCGAGGCATGAGCCGATGCAGTAGATAGCATCGTGGTATTCTTTTTTGTATGCATCGAAAGCAGCGTCAACTGCTTCTTTAAGTGTTTTAAGCCCGTGAGTTACGGGGATAACATTTGCACCGAGCATCTTCATTCTGATAACGTTGGGATGCTGTTTTGCAATGTCAACCTCACCCATATAGATATCACATTCAAGTCCGAAATATGCTGCGGCAGTTGCGAGTGCAACACCGTGCTGACCTGCGCCTGTTTCTGCGATAACTTTTTTCTTGCCCATGTATTTTGCAAGTAAGCCTTCACCCATACAATGGTTAAGCTTGTGAGCACCTGTGTGGTTAAGGTCTTCACGTTTAAGATAAATCTGGCAGTTGCCGAAAAGTGAAGACAGTCTTTCGCAATGGTAAACGGGAGTGGGTCTGCCCTGGAATTCTTTTCTGATT